>JAFGCX010000026.1 GCA_016932415.1 Candidatus Krumholzibacteriota bacterium | reverse complement strand
CCACCCTTACCATCTGATATTATTTGAGGAGCATCAAGATTGCTATGCCAAACAATAGAATTTGCAGCATACTCACCCCACAACCGAATGCCTGTTGAACTTATTCGCTGAGCTTTAATTACAGGGTCATAATCTAGATCTTTCCAGGTAACTATTACTCCCCCTGCTCCATCGGAACAAATTTGATGCGAGTAATGTGATCTATTATCTCCAATATTGGTTACTCCTACTCCATTTATTGCCCAGAGTAAAGATCCTGAAGCATCTATTCTTTGAGTGTAGATACAGTGATAATAATTACCCTCCCGACTATCATCCCAAGACACGATAACCCCTCCCAATCCATCCTTGATTATATTTGATTGTGATTGATTATTCTCTTCACTGCATACAACTATGCCATTCTCAATCCATTGGATAATCCCTTCGAAATTAACTTTCTGGGCAAATATGTCATACATTAGATTTCGACTGTCTGTCCATACGATTATCGCACCATCTATACCATCAAAAGCTATTTTGGGATCATATTCATTACTACTAGTTAAAGTGCTAATAGCAACACCGTTCTCTGCCCACTGAATAACTCCTGAAGAGTTAATTCTCTGTGCATAGATATCACTTGTAGCCCCACGATTATCAGACCATGTAATAAGTGCCCCACCATTTCCATCATAAGCAATGTGCGGATTTAATTGATCATTGGGAACTGTGCATATTGGAATTCCTCCATTCGCCCATAATATAGTTCCCGATATGTCAACCCTTTGGGCATATATATCCCAATTCCCATTGCGTTCATCCTGCCAGACAAATATTGTGCCTCCGTTACCATCGGAAATGATTTGAGCCTCCAATTGATCATCTGATTCTGAACATACAATCAATCCAGAAGGATCCCAATAGGCTGAAACAAGTGATGGTGAACAGATTAGTAATAAAAATAAAAAAAGTATTTGTAATTTAGATAAGCATCTCGCAGAAGCCCCATATACTGAAACTATATTTGACATGAATCCCCTCCAAAGAATTCAAAAACCGCTACGCATTATACCACAACAAGATTACCGATTACAACCCATCTAATTCGTAATCAATAGAATCTGGTTTTTCCAATCTGATGCCCTCCCGATGCCCTGGCCAGCTTCCATAGCATAATCCTGCAACATAATCTGCCACCAGCTCTTACTACCTAATCCCCTATCCCTTTGATTTATTTAATAAAATATGGTGGGTGATGCCTGAAATATGGCTTGAGGTCACCTGCGTGTAAAACAGGTGACCTGAAATATCCTGGAAATTATCCGTGAAAACGCAATCGCGCGCAATAGGCCGGACAAACTCAGTGAAACAGTCCCCGCTACTTCACCGGAAGGCTGGAATCCCGCGATGCGGTTTCTTCGATCAGACCAGACTGCTTCCCGCCGGGCCTCTTGCGCTCGAATATCGTATAGACGACGGGGATCAGGACGAGCGTTATCAACGATGAACTGATCAGGCCGCCGATCACGACCCTCGCGAGCGGCGCCTGCGCTTCTCCCCCCTCGCCGAAACCTATGGCGAGCGGAAGAAGGCCGAGTATCGTCGTCATCGTGGTCATGAGTATCGGGCGGAGCCTGTGAGATCCGGCCTGCCGGACCGCCTCGATCAGTTCCATCCCCTTCTCGCGCCTGAGCTGGTTGGTGTGGTGGACGAGCAGGATCGCGTTATTGACGACTATCCCTGTCAGAATGATACAGCCTATGAACGCCTGCATGCTGAATATCGTACCGGTCAATATCATCGTCAGAACGATGCCGATGATCGCCATCGGTATGGAGAAAAGCACGACGAACGGATCGCGGAACGATTCGAACTGCCCCGCCATTACCATGTAGACGAGGAAGATCGCCAGGATAAGGCCTATAAGCAGTTCCCTGAACGCCTTCTGCTGCTCCTCGTAGTCGCCGCCGAAAAGGATCGAGAAATCTTTCGGTACTGGAATGAAGCGAAGCTGAGCGCGTATCTCCTTGATCACCGTTCCCATATCCTGCCCGGTATAATTGACTTCTATCGTTATTATTCTTTCCTGGTCTTTTCGCTCGATCCGCACCGGCCCCTCCGCGCGGACCGTTTCGACGACGTTTCGCAGCACGACCGGTTCGCCCCGGTTGTTGACCACGGTCAGATCGAGAAGTTCATCGAGTTTTTTGCGGTCTTCCTCGCTGAGCCGGACTATTATCGGGTACTGCTTGCCACCTTCGCGGAAAAAGGTCGCCCTCTTTCCTCCGACCGCCGTCTCGAGGGCGTCTCCGATCCGCGAGACTCCCAGATCGAGGTCTGCAGCCTTCTTGCGGTCGATCCGTATGATCTGCTCGGGGCTGCCCTCTTCCCTGCTGATCCTCGTGTCTGTGATGCTGGGGACTGCCTTTAACGCTTCGTCTATCCGCTGGACGAGCATATGGGCGGTCTCCAGATCATACCCACGGACCTCTATATTTATCGAACTCTCCGTCGAAGCTCCCATGCGAAGAATAAAGAGTCCCTGGCCGGCGCGCGTGCGGCAGGTGACGCCTGGAAGGGTGTCTAGTTCCTCTCGCAGATCGTTCGCTATCTGTTCGCTGGTCCTTTGTCTCTCGCGCCGGGGAACAAGGCTGATCCTTATCTGCGCAGTATGGCCGCCTCTCGCCCGCCATCCGCCGCTGCCGACGTATGACATCACAGACGTCGCTTCGGGGACTTTGCTGCTGACGATATCCTCCACTGCCCGGGCAGTCTGATCGACGACCTCGAGCCTTGTACCGACCGCCATCTCGAGACTGATCCGCACCTCGCCCTCGTCGGTTGCGGGCATCAATTCGACGCCGATGAGGCGTATCATCACCAGCGAAACGGCGAGAAGGGCTCCGGTCAGGATCAACACAGTCTTCCTGCGGCCAAGAGCAGACGCTAGCAGCCGGGAGTAGCCTGCTTCGACCCCGCGGAATACACCCTCGCTCCACGCGTATATCCTGTGCGTCAGGCTCTCGTTCCTGTAGTGCTCCGACGACTGGAACTTCAGGAACCTCGAAGCCAGCATGGGGATCAAAGTCAGCGCGACGACAAGGGAACAGAGCAGTGAGAAACTCACTACGTAAGCCATCTGCCGGAACATGATCCCGGACATACCGCGGATAAAGACGACCGGAATGAATACCGCAAGCGTCGTAAGAGTACTGGCCAGTATCGCCGACCAGACCTCGGAAGTCCCGTCGAGCGCGCTCTGCACGTAAGACTCCCCCGCTTCGCGGTGCCTGTAGATATTCTCCAGCACGACGATCGCCGAATCGACGAGCATCCCGATCCCGAGAGCGAGGCCTCCGAATGTTATGATGTTCAGCGTAAACCCGCCGAAATACATCAGACCGAATGTCGCGATGATCGAGATCGGTATCGCTGTCGCGATAATGAGAGTGCTTGAAAGATTTCTGAGAAAAAGAAAAAGGATCAGTACGGCGAGGATCCCTCCTATAAGGACCGCGTATCCCATGTTGCTGATAGACTGCTTGATATATCTGGAAGTATCGATCAGCGGAATCAGCTTGAGCTGGGGTATATCGCGGTTGATACCCTCCATCTCAGCTCTTACTCCCCTGGCGACATTGACGGTGTTCGCTCCGGACTGCTTGCTCACCGAAATGCGAAGGCCCGGTGACCCATCGATTCGAACGACCTGCCTTATCTCTTCCCACGAATCAATGACATCCGCCACGTCCCTGATCTGGATCGGGGAACCGTCACGGACCGCTATGACAGTATTCCGGATCTCCTCGATACTGCTGTACTCTCCCTGCGTCCGCACCAGGACCTCGAAGTTGCCCTTTTCGTAAAGTCCGGCCGGCACGTTCCGGTTTTCGCTGCCTAGCGCCGCAAGTATGGTATTGGTCGAGATGCCGAGCGCTTTAAGGGCGTCGGCGTGAAGGTCGACGTGGATCTCCCTGTTCAACCCTCCGCGTATATCGATCGCCGCCACTCCCGGTACCTGCTCGAGCCGGTATTTCACCTGGTCTTCGACGATCTGCCGAAGATCGAGCGGATTGAGGTTGCTCGAAACGCCGAGATACATCACCGGAAAGGCCGAGAGGTCGAACTTTCGGATCATCGGGCGGTCAATATCCTCGGGCAGGCGTCCCATTACCCTGTCTATCCGGTCGCGGATATCGTTGGCGGCGACATCGAGATCGGTCCCCCACGTAAAGGCGACTCGTACCTGGCTGCGGCCCTCGGTCGAAGTCGAAGTGATCTCCTCGACCCCCTGGACAGCGGCGAGCGCTTCCTCGATCGGCCGCGATACCGATTCCTCTATCTCCTGGGGACCAACGTTCGCGTATTCCGTTACGACCGATATGGTGGGGAAAGTGATCTCCGGCATCAGATCGATCGAAAGGCGGCTGAACGAGACCAGTCCGAGCGTTATTATCACGAGAAAAATGATGGTCGTGAGGACGGGACGGTTTACCGGTCCGGCTGAGATATTCATTATTCCTTTTTCTCTCCCTCTGAGGAATCGCTATCACTGGATGGATCTTTATCTTCTTCCCGGAGCATCACCGGACTTCCGTCATCGAGAAGATGCTGCCCGAGAGTCACCACGCGGCCATGGATCAGAGGATCGAGTATCTCCGCCGTCTCTGCCGTGACGATCCCGGTCGTCACATGGACGTACCGGGCGACCGTCTCTTCATCGGGGACTACGAATATGCCGGTCTTGCCCTGGCGTTCGACGACCGCCGTGCCTGGCACAAGCTGAGTACTGTCCTTTCTGGCCGTCATGACTTCGATACGCGCGAACATACCAGGTTTGAGCATATGAGACGCGTTGAATACTTCGACTTCCATTTCCGCCATCCGCGACGCCTCCTGCATCATCGGAGCGATTCGCGCCACAGTGCCGGAAAAACGTCTGCCCTGAAAAGCGTCAACCAGGACATCGACCGATTGACCCCTGTCTATATATCCGTAATCCCGCTCCGTGATAGTCGTCCGCACTATCACAGAGTCGATCCCCACGACCAGCGCTACGGCCATGTTGGGCGCCAGCAGCGCTCCCTCATCGACGAAACGCTCTCCGATGAATCCCGCGCCCGAGGCGTTAAGGCTCGTGTAACCAAGCCGGATCTTCGCCGACGCCAGAGCCGCCTCGCGCTGTTCGACCTGCGCGAGCGCGAGCCTGTACCTCGCCTCCCTCGATTCGAAGTTGCTGTTCGCCGCGTCAAGTTCCGCCGCCGTCACCAGGCCTTTCTCCTCAAGCGATCTCACCCTTTCCTTTTCCTGGCGTGCCAGGTCGACCTGGGTCCGGGATTCCGCCAGCGAAGCCTCGGCGATCTTCATGTTGGCCTCGGCCTCACGAAGGGCCTGCTGGTATTCCGCGTCGTCGATCCTCGCGATCAATTCCCCTTCGTGGACCGGGTCTCCGATCCGCTTGTCGAGGTATATCACCCTCCCCGACACTTTGGGGGCGACGACATACTGATTATACGGATGAACAGTACCGGTAAACTTGCGGATCTCCTCGATCGGACCGAACCGGACGTCAGCGACCTCCACGGCAACGGCCGGACGCTGATTCCCCGGGCCTCCACTTCCGCCATCCTTCATAAACAACTGGATCGATCTAAAGACTATAAGAAAAACAACCAGACCTGCGAAAATGCCAATGACCCATCTTTTCATTTGAATGCTTCCTTTATAACGGCGGACGACAACATCCTCGATCAATGGAAATTAAAAACCGAGCTTCGCGGACCTTCCCAATATAACCTGCCAGCCGCCTCTCCGTTCCATTTTTTTACCTGCAAAGCACCGATACTCCCGAGCGCCCGTCCATTTTTGCCGTGACCGGATCGTCGAGGCGAACGTGGATAAAGTGCTTCGTTTTCTCCATGACTTTCTGGCTTTCAAGCCATTTCCAGTCGATATAATTCCTGTTCGAACCGTGTGGAACGAAAAAATACCCTATATTGTTCGATGTCACGTTATGGAAGAAATGAGACCCGAGGGATGAGTCGACATGAAAATCCTCCATTTCGGTCTCGACGATGATCCTGGCGCCGGAGATCTGCGACCATCTCACCGGTATCCCCAGCCATCGGTCCCTGCTTCCCCACCTTCCCGGGCCTATGAGGATATATTTTCGTTTCTCGCTTTTTAATCTATGGTTGAGCGTCTCAAGCTCTTCTGTCATCTCAACTGTCCTGCTCCTATCGAACCGGGCCTGATCTACAAATATGATGTCTTCCAGCCCATCGATCACTCCGTTCCCCATAGCCTTGTCGGTGTACAGCAGGATCGAATCGCTTTTTATATCCTCAAGGCCGAGGTGGAAGTCTTCAAAGTTCCTCAGCAGCGGCCGGACCTGAAGAATATAAAGACTCGGTTTTCCGTTAAGTGTCTCATCAAGATCGACAGCGAATTCGATCTCGATCGGTATACCCATAGAGCTTTTGATCACCCCGAGAAGAGCATCGAGCGTTTCGGCCAGGGGGATATAGTTATATTTCAAGATGGAAGCGAAGTTCATGATACGCGGCCCCACGTATCCGCTCCCGGTCCTTACGATATTGTCCTGGAAGTCCCATGTCGACGCGCAGTAGTCCAGGGACCCGTCCTTTTCCGCGTCTGATATCTCCAGCCTCAATAGGGTCGAATCGCTCCCTTCTGCCAGGTTCGCCCCATTGTTTTCAAGATCGAGAGCGTAGAATTCCACCTGGGATTCCTTGACGAAATCCTCCTGGGCGATAAAATCAATCTTCGGGTACCGCGGACAGAAACGCCAGGCCCTTTCGCCGTCGACCACGTATTTGCCCAGGCCGAATCCGGCTATAGCAATCCCATCGGTTGGCTTGAGATATGAGACCGGATAATAGTTATACGACTGGGCTACTCCCGAGATCTGAGGATAGAACCGTCCATCGTATCCTTTGCCCACCAACCTCTGCAGGAGTACTCCCATCTTCTCCTCTCCGATGCGGTATTCTATGGCATCGAAATAAGCGCGGGCCGAAGGAGAATATACAGAGGCATATACGAGTTTAATTGCCTCTTCAAGCTGCCGCAGCCGCGCAGCCGGGTCGGGATCGTTGTTGGGAAGAAAATATGTCTCATATACTCCGGAAAAGGGCTGGGATATCGAATCCTCGAACAGGCTGGAAGACCTTACCGAAATGGGACAATCGACACGCGCGAGAAATCTCTCCAGCTTCTCATGGAGTTCGGAAGAAAGAGATCCCTCCAGCGCCATCTTTTTAATACTATCGTAATCTTCCTCCCTTTCGAATTTTTCCATCAGGCCGTTATTTTCCATGAAGAAATCATACTCTTCAGTGCCGATTATGTTGGTCTGCGGTATCAGAATATTCAGGTCGGGATTTATAGAGAACAATTCCCTGTTCTGGATCAGCATATTCAGAAAGACCATTCCCCTGCCCTTACCACCGACCGAACCTCCCGAAAGCCGCACTATATAGGTCGATTGCCCAAGAAGCGATTCATCAAAATTGATCACCTGCCCCCTGGTCTTCTGGTCATGGACGATATCGCAGATATCGAGAAGATGTTTTCTCAGTTCAGAGATCGAATCGAAATCAGAGACCTTGATCGGCTGGATGAATTTGGCGATCTGTATTTCGCCCCTTGCCATCAACCAACTGGAAAAATGATTTCGTGACGCGTGAAAATACAGGGATTCGTCCGGAACTGATTTTAAAAGCTCCTTGAACTCGGCCATCGTTTCCACCCTGGTGATGACCTTTCCCGTATGATCACGGAAGGTGAAATCTCCAAAACCAAGCTCGCCCAGTATAAATTCGGTAAGGTCTCGCTGAAGGTTGTCAGAGTTCTTGTCAAGAAACGATATGTCCAGCTCTTCCGCCACTTTGGCGTTCGACGGATCGGAAGACTGGAGAAGGACGGGGAGTGATTGATTGGCTTCTCTTACATGCCTGATCAGGTCTATTCCAGCCGTATCGTTCATCACGCCGTCTCTGGAGAAACGGACGTCGGATATTACGCATATCAGGTACTCCCTGTATTTTTCTATGATTGATATCGCTTCCTCATAAGTCTCGGCAAGCAGGACCTTCGGGCGCGTGCGCATCCTCAGCAGTTTTTTGATCTCGTTGAGGTGTTCGTCGGCGATAAGAAGCCTTGTCTGTTTCATTATCTCCACGTGCAGTATCGGAAGGTAGCGGGAATAGTAATGGATAGAATCCTCTACGAGCAGGATCACCCTGACAAGGCCCACATCGGTGTCATTTACCACATTTATCTTGTCTTCTATGTATTTTGTCATCGCCAGGAATACCTTGGCATCACCCTTCCAGATGAATACCCGGTCGAAATACCGCAGCCTGTCTTTTCTATCCTTTATCAGTTGAAGATCATTATCGTCGTTCAGAAGAAGGAGGATGGGGATGTCGCTGTTTTTCTCCCTGATCTTTTCACTGAGTTCAAAAGGGGTCATCTCGTCGATCCTCATTGTGAGTATGACCATGTCGAACTGGCGTTTTTCCAGGATGTTGAGGGCTTTCTCGCCGAAAGAGACGCTGGTCACCCGCGGCGCCGAAGAGAGGTTAAGCTGGTTGTATTCGGAGAATATCAACTCGGTGAGCTTTCCTTCCTGTTCGAGGATGAATGCGTCATAAATGGTGGCGACGAGCAGTATCTCACTGATCTTGAACTGCATCAGGTCGTGATATATCTCGTCGTCGGAAGTACGGTGCGACAACAGTTCTGATATGGAGTCTTTGTCCAGCATGAATCACCTGTCAGCAGAATCAATCAATTCACCAGTCAGATCTCTTGCTTTCACTTGAATTACAACATACAATAAATCAGTATATCAACAATTAACGGATGCTTTTCTTTTGAAAATAATTTAATATCAAATCCTGAAACGAACCGGCAGTCAGGATTGATTTCAGATCGGAGGCGATACCATGGGGAAAGAAAGAGACACCAAAAAAGAGACCAAGAAGAAACCTGCCAAGACGAAGAAGGAAAAAAGGCAGGAAAAGAAAAACAAATAATATTCACAGGTATCTATAAAAGTATCCCGCACTCGCGCCCTGACTCCAGCCGCCAGCGAGCCATGAGTCAGGGATGGGGGTCAGTCTGTATCTGCTGATACCGTAAGTATGTATTCCCCCGGAGTATCAAGACCGCTGTCGACGATTATATAATAAGTCCCCGAGTCCAGAGAGCGGCTGATAGTGTTATCGTGGCTCGCCAGGCAATCGACGCCCATCCTACCTTCATCCAGGGCGAGGGAGGAGAGAAGATGGAGATTGTTGTTTATCCCTTCCGACCTCGCTTCCGTGACATGGATCCTTACCTCGCTTCCTCGATCGAGACGCAGTTCGTATATCATCTCCGGTCCTACTTCGCGAACGGCCGGGGCTGTCGAATAGTAATCGAACTCCATGCTGACGACATTGCGGGTGTTGCCATCGATTTCCACGGGAAGTTCAGAATATTCTATCACTTCGGGATTGATTATCGTCCCCGCGGGGTTCAGATCATCAACAATATTATTGTACCTGATCGGCACGTAACCGTTGCTCGCGAACCATATCCAGCTGAGCTGCCTGAATCGCACGCCCGGGGATGTCGAATCAATGATCATCGGTCTGCGGTTTCTTGTCTCGTACACGAAAAGGATCGAGTGCGTGTCGTTTATGAAAACATCCCCTTTCTTAAGCCCTTCCGTCTGGTACGAGGCGAAATCTATCCCTCCGATCTCCTCACATATCTCGCAGAACTTGTTCTCTATCGTCGAATCGTCGTAACAGAGCGTATACTTTTCGTCAAGATTCCAGGCTCTTGATACGAGACCGGTGCATGAGACCCCGACGACGCAATCGAAAGAGTAATATTCATAAGTCACGTACCCGCCTGTTCCCGTACCGTATCCTTCCTCGATACGGGCGAGAAATTCGTCGATATCAGTCCATCCTCCCCATTTGTACCCCACCCCTACGCGATCACCCACGGGATATTCGCTGAGAAAATACTCTCCGCAGGTAATTCCTCTGCGGTTCGTTTCGGTCATCGTCCAGTGAGCGCGGGCATACCGGTCCGCGACAAGGACCGCCTCGCTCCTCCGGACAGGCGGACCGGCTATCTCCTGTCCGGGATCGCCGGCGCTAAGCGGGCCCTCGTCTGAACATGAAGGGAAGGGAGACAAAATTACCGCAACAGTGACTATAACAAAAATAATTCTCAAAAACCCTCCACCAGCCGATGCCGGATCCCGATCACATCTCTTTTATGACGCATCCCAGGCCGGGACTGTCCACTGGATAGAGCGTACCCTCCTTGAGGATAACCGATCCCGCCGCCGGATCATCTATCAGGTCAAGATGGCCATCGAGATCGGCATATTCGACATTCGGCCTTGCAAGGGCGAAGTGTAGACCTGCCGCTATCCCGAGTGCCGATTCGTCCATGCACCCTGCCATCACTTCCAGGCCGGCAGCGTGCGCGACAGAATTGATGTGCAGCGCCTGGAAGATCCCTCCCACCTTCATCAGTTTGACGTTTACCATATCGATCAGGTCTTTCCTCGCCAGTTTGAACACGTCTACCAGACTCATTATACTTTCATCAGCCATTATCGGTATCGACACCTTTTTTGTGACGCGCCCGAGCAATCCCGGTTCGTCGCGTCTTGTCGGCTGTTCGATCAGTTCGAGACCAGCGGGCCTTGTCCCCTCGACGAATCTCAGCGATTCCTCGAAGGTATACCCCTGGTTCGCGTCGAATCTCAGCTGCACTCTCTCCCCGACGGTCTCTCTTACCTTGATGACTCTTTCGATGTCATTTTCCACATCGAGTCCGCCTTTGAGCTTTATCGCCCGGAATCCTTCCGATACGGATCTGGCGGCGCTTTCCACCGTCTCCTCCACCGGCAGGATACCTATCGTTATCGATGTGCGTATCCGGTCCCTGAAACCACCGAGCAGCTTGTATACCGGAAGTCCGGCCTTTTTCCCAAGGATGTCATAAAGCGCCATATCGGCCATCGCCACCGCGGAGGGATTCTCTTTCAACAGTTTCGAAAGTTTGGAGAGTTGCAACGCTGTTCTCAGTGGATCTGACCCGACCAGTGCCGGTTCAATGACGCCTGACACAGCCGCCTCGACGCTTTCAGGCGTTTCTCCCGTCACCTCCAGATCGGGAGCGGCGCATCCGTATCCTGTGATTCCCTCACCTGTCTCAACTCTGAGGAATACGTTCTCGGTGAAGTCGATCGTCTCGTATGCTATCTTGTATGGAACAGCGAGACGCATCCTGCAGCGCCAGTAATCGACCCTTGTGATCCTCATGATGAGGTCCTTTCAATACCGGCGCTGGTAAATCTCGTCCAGCGTCATACTCTTGAGGTCTTCGACCAGCGACACCAGGTGGGAGATCATCGCCCGCCACATCTGTTCGCCTTTTTCCGCGGAGGCTTTCGTCGGATCGCCGATCACGCCGTCCTTTGATATCCTTTTCGTATGCACATACCATGGAACGTTCCTCTTGGAGGAGAAAAAGAGATACCGGCTTGAAAAACGGGGGATATTCTTCTTCGCCTTGTCCATCTTCACCAGGTGGGGGCGGATCGCGAGGCTTGTGCTCGTCTCGATCTCTCCCGCGTGGATATCCTCGCTCGTCTCGGCCAGCCTGTAAATATCGACGTCGCTCGTCTCGCCCGTGTCGACACAGACGAATATCTTCGTATCGCGCGTTATCATCTGGGCGGCATAGTTTAGCGCCGGCATGTTGCCCCCGTGTCCGTTCACGATGACAAGCTTGTTGATCCCGTTCTTGGCGGCGCTGATGCCTATATCATAGATCAGTCTCGAAAGGGTGTTGTTGGATATCCCCAGCGTCCCCTTGAAATCCGTATGTTCATAAGATACTCCGTATGATATCCCGGGGAGCACGAGCGGTTTCGGGCTGCTGCACGCTTCGGCGATCCTCTGAGCGAGATAGTCGGCATCGAAAGCGTCCGTATCGAGCGGAAGATGGGGACCGTGCTGTTCGATAGATCCGACCGGTAGAATAGCCACATCCACTTCCGAGAGCCGTTTCTCCATCTCCGGCCAGGTCAGATCGCTCCACATCCAGGACCGCGGACCTGTCGGCGCCTCGACCCGGCCGCTGCCAGGTGACCCGACAAGTTCAGGTTCGAAAGGATATGGCTTGCCTATCGATGACGACGCGAAAGGATCGTAATCGACCCACTTACGGTCTTCAAGCCGCAGAGCTCCGTCAGCGTGCTCCATCATAATTTTCAGAAGAGGCTTTCTCATATCCACAGGTATCTCCTCGAGCACGGACCGCCTGGGATCGAAACGCATCTTCATTATCTCGGGATGGTAAACGAGGCTCTTTCGCCTTTCAGGGGGGAGAACTATCAATCCCTTCTCACTGAGTGACAGGTAAAGGTTATCAGCGCCACCGGATTCCTGGTGGACTCCCTTTGCCGCTATTGCCGCGAGGCAATCTTCCTGTTGCCGCGGTGTATACCCGCATCTTGCCGGATCAGCGCCTATGACCTTGAGCATCCCCACTATCCTCCTGCATTTCTCGCATTTGCCACAGGGAAAGACCCGCCCTTTCTCGACATGCGTGGCATGGCAGGAAACCTGGTGAGTCTGAAGGTCCGGATACCTTTCGACGAGGATCTTCTCGATGAGCATCTCGGACAGTGGCCTGAGAATCGAGAACTGGCTTAGACCCCAGCCTTTTCTCAGATAATACCTCGAAAAATAGTTGTCAAAATGCCTGCTCTGATCAAAATATCCATTATAGTGCGTGATCCCCTGAAAAGAAGAGCGCTGGGTAGAGTCATATTCATCTCCAAGACAGAGTCTCCCCAGACCCCGCCTGAGAGCTACGGGGAGCGCGCCAAAAACGAAGACGGCTACCGTCCACAGGCGAAGTGGATATTGATCGGCGCGCAGATTGGCGAAATCCTGACGCACGAAAGGTATCCTGCGGAGAAACCATGCGAAGACCCTGTCCGAGTTGACCCAGACGCGGCTTGTGTTCGGCACGTTGTCCTTGAAATATCTGTATGAATTAAGAGCGGTGAACCAGTGCCGGCCCGATTCATTCACGAAGACCGGGTGAACCGATTTTCCGGTCTCGTTGAGCATTCCATACGTGAGAAGGCTGTCCTTCCCTCCGCTCGACAATATGGCGCAGCTGTTCCTGTCGGACGCGGTAAAACGAAGGCCATCGCGGCTTTTGAATGGCGGGTCCGGAAACTCTATCGCCGCCTGGACGTAATCCTTCGCCTTTACCGGAGAAAGCCCGGCTGACTTGCCGGTGAGGAAAGGATTGGGATTGAGAAGCTTGATGACAAATATCTCTCTAGCGGTATTCTTCGCCATATCGATAATAAACCTTCGATCGGCGTCATCAAAAGGCCCCCTTAAAATGATCTTTCCGCAGAAAAGACCGTAATTCAGAGCGATCTGGGCCGCCATCATCGAAGCGAGATTGATGGAAGCGGCATCATCGGGGTCAAACACATCTTCCTCGTATCTGTAGATGAGGTCTACAGATTCGCTGATCTTACCATTCGATACCGTATAGGGAGCGACGAGTCGCCTCTTCTCGATCCTGACAGGTCCGACTTCGAGAGTGTCGAAGGCGCGAATTGTTCTGAAGATATCGTTGATACTTTCAGGTTCGTTGACTTTTTTATTTCCGGCGTCCATCGCCGTTCACCTTGTCTTTCCCCGCCGCCCCATGCCGGCGGAACAAGTTATTATTTCTTATAAAGACCGGCTTTTCCCATGATCTCCGATGCAAGCCGGCCACCGCCATCGAGAAGCACATCGAAAGCGGGAAGTCCCGTCTCGGCAGTGATCTTCTCACAGGCAACCGGTACATCCTCCATCTCCATTCCCTCGTGATTGACCGTGACCGCCACGACTTTCCTGTCAGAAACGATTTCAATGGCCTGTATCTGGCGCGTCAGGGGTTGTATCGGATACCCCGGAAAACCGTCGTACTCGATTCTGGCCGGCGCGTGCTGGAGTATTACCATGTCGGGCCTGCCGGCGGCAAGTATCTCGAATCCTCCCGGGTAGGCCGGATTCATAAGACTTCCCTGTCCTTCGATCACTATGACATCCGGCGAGCGTTCTTTCCACGCGCTCCAGACTGCATGCTCAATCTCGCCGGAGACGAAATCGTTGATCAGGGAATCAAGCAGTATCGAATATCGGGCGCCCTGCATCCAGGCGGTCTGGCCCGTCCCGACCATCTCCGCCCCCATCCCTTTTTTTTCAAGCGCGTCGATCAGGATCCATGCCGTCGTCCTTTTGCCGACCGCTGAATCCGTGCCGAGTACGGCTACCTTCAAAGCTGATACTTCCTCGATCTTTCCGCTGAAGAAATGGAGTTCGCTTCTCGGGGGAGTCTTTCGGACATCACGAATCCTTACACCGTATTTCTTTGCCAGGGATGATATTTCCGTATCATCGCCGAGAAAATCATGCAGGCCGCAATCGATGTTCAATCCCATTGAGATTGCGGTCTTGATATCATTTCTCGCCCCCATGCTCAGTCTCCCACCGTCCGGCGCAATCCCTATGACCATCCGGTCCGCGGGGCTTCCCGCCTCTTTGGCAACCCGCGCCGCGGAGGAGAGGCTTTCGAAAAGAGGTATACCATTCTCTTTTCCGTCGAGGACAGTACCTGAATCCATCCCAGCGTATTTCGAATCGATAACTGAGAGGACTCTGTATCTCCTTGTAAAACGGACCAGCCCGTGCGCCGTCTTTCCGTTTGGCGTGTTGAAAGCCCCCTCGCAATACACTATGGCATTAGCTTCCAAAGGATCGTTCATATCTTTCTCCCGGTCAGGACTACTACATATCTGTCATTGGGCAGAGGATCCTTCTTGTGGCGGTCTATCAGCGCGATAAGCCCGGCAGTCGATGCGGGAAGGACTTGCAGACCCTCCTTTTCCCTTATCAGCCGCGAGAATTGGGCCATCTCTCTATCGGAGGCGTCCCCGGCCCAACCACCGGTCCTGCGAATCGCATCCAGAGCTATATCTCCGTCAATCGAGCGCCAGTTGATAAGTGGCTCATTAGTCTTGGTCTCGTGTATCTTCGACGGTTCAAGATCCTGGCAGGAGGGGAGGTTCTTAAGCCATGCCTGGACGATCGGATTTTTCCCCCACGAAGAACCGGCAATGATCCGCGGCATCCTTGAGGTCTTTCCCCTGCGGTACAGACTCAGAAAACCCCTGTAGATCCCTGTGAGAGTCGTACCATTGGAGACGGGGGCGGCAAGAGCATACGGCGCGTCCCTGAGTTCGTCAAAGATCTCATGGGCGATCGTTCCATAAGATCTCAGCTGCGTCTGCGTGTTATCCCCACCCGGGTTCGCATCGTATGATTCTTTCTTTTTAGCGAACCGCCTCGATATATCGACGCATCTTTCGTAATCCTCTCCTTCACGCCGCACTTCGGCTCCAAGATCGGTCATCTCCCTGACCCGGGAAGTATGATAATCTTTCGGGATAAAAACGACGCAGCGAAGTCCTGCAAGCGATGCTGCCAGGGAGAGGGCCACTCCATAGTTTCCGCAAGTGGCGACTGTAATCGAATCGAATCCCCTGCGCAGAGCGTCCATCGATTGAGCAAAAGCGATACGGTCTTTCTGGGTGCCGCTCGGATTGCCTCCCTCGTATTTGAAGAATATCTGCCTGAGTCCCACTTCCTTTTCGGTATTACGCGCGCGGACAAAAGAAGTGTCTCCCACCTCGGAGTCGAAAATATCCTCGTAAGCTTCCAGGCGTTCTTCGGTCGAATAGGACGGATCAGCCGCGATAAGCCTCTGCTTTTCCACTTCCCTTTCAAAATCTGAGATAGCGCCCGTAGCGCCGTCAATAAGGTCAAGGACCTGACTTCCGTCATTTTCCTTTTTCTTTCCTGTGTCATCCGCTTCCATGCCCGATCACTCCTCCCTGCCGGATATCGACCGCGATTATATCAGAATAATACTTTCAAGGCATAAGGTTTTCAGGTGGCCTCCGGGGGGATTGGTCAGAACAGCGGAAGAAAAGACTCCAGAGTATCTGATCGTGAAACCCTGTATGACAAATTATCTGAGAATGATCATCTTCCTGGTTTGCTTTTCCTTGCCGGCGGTGAGCCTGTAGTAATATACTCCTGAACTGACAGGTTCGTCTTTATCGTTCAGACCGTTCCAGATGACGCTTACATGTCCGGCAGAGACCCATTTATCATAAAGCTTCTTCACCCTGCCACCGCGCGAATCGAAGATGTCTATCCGGGCATATCCTTCAAATGGAATATAGAACCTTATCGTTGTGTTGGGGTTGAACGGATTGGGCCGATTCTGAAGAAGCGTTACCGGCATGACCGGTATAAAGATCCTGAATTCGGAAGATATGTACTCTCCTTTGTCACAGACGGCCTCAACCGTATAGATATAGTTTCTACCGGCCAGCACCGTCGCGTCCCTGAATTCACGTACAATGTCGAAGGGGATGATTTCTTTATTGATCCTTACAGGAAATTCTCCATTCTCATCCATCCTGTATATGTTGAATCCCAGGATTCCCGGCACGCTGGTTTTCCACCTCAGTACGACTGCGAGATCGGAATACTCGCCGGATACCAATTCAAAGGCGACATCGACGGCGGAAGAGATGTCGGCAAGATACCAGAATCCGGACTTGATCACTCCGGAGTCGCCTGATGAGATTCCAGCAGCTCCGTCTCCAGCCGAGCAGTAGATCATGTTCGATCCCGATATTACACCACCTCCGGCGGTGACTGTGCCATGTGCCACGCTGTACTGCGCGGCAGTTAAGGAAGGAATACTGGTGCCGAGGAAAATCAGACATGTTGCAGATAGAACAGCCCGTTTCATAACCATCTCCCGGAAACCGATTTTCACCTGAAAGACCCTTGATATAGAATCTTACATCCACTGGTTCTTTTCAAGATAAAAGTTGACAGAAAACAAACTGTTGGCTCATCATTCCAGCATACTTGAAAAAAGGAGGGCTGCATATGCTCAAGGAATTCAAGGAATTCGCGATGAAGGGTAATGTCGTCGACATGGCTGTCGGTATAATTATCGGAGCGGCGTTCGGAACTATCGTCAAATCACTCGTCTCTGATGTGATTATGCCCCCGATAGGCATGCTTCTCGGCAATGTCGATTTCGCTAACCTCTTCCTGGTGCTGAAAGCAGGCGCGGTCGCGGGACCTTACGCATCCCTGGCCGACGCGCAGGCGGCAGGCGCCGTAACAATCAACTACGGGGTTTTCATAAATACCGTCATCAGTTTTATCATAGTCGCTTTCGCGGTATTCATGATCGTCAAGCAGATGAACCGGCTTAAAAAAGAGGCTCCTCCGGCAGACCCTTCAACGAAGGAATGTCCGCATTGCCTTTCAACAGTCCCGATCAAGGCGAAACGCTGTGCTTTCTGCACATCGGAACTGACGTAACGAACATAGAACTGCGTTTGAGATGACCGGCTCCCCGCGTTAGACAGCGCAGTAATAAACGACGTAAACGCGCGGGGCAACGTATGTACCGCGCGTTTACCATCGAAACCCCCGGAGATAAGGAAAATCCCGCCTATTCTTCCAGTTTCTTCTTCATACCGAACAGCATAATAAGATGCTGTTGCTCTTCTTCAATGAGTGTTCGGACTGTTTTGAAGAAACTGTGATCGATAAAATGCGAGAGTCCGTTGAAGAATATTATCGCTTCCTTTTCAAATCTTATCCCCATCTCGATCGCGTCTGCCGCGGTTTTAATTTTTTCTGCAAAACTCTCAGGCGAAATGTCAGAGTACAGGTCGCTTTCAACGATCGCCTGCATATAGGCTGATATCTCTCCTGGGTACGATTCGACGCCCTGTCCTCCGCGGACTCCCTCCCTTATCTCTTCGAATCTCTCAATATGTTCGTTCTCCCAGTCCCGGAGTTTCGCGAAGAGTCCTGCCAGTTCGCTTTCTCCTGAAAAACGTTCATGTACTCTGCCATAGAAATCGCGCCGTTTCTTCTCCTTTTCGATACCTATATCGACGATATCGGCCGGTTTCAGGATCTTCGTCATGATTTTCCCCCTGTTATAAGACCCGACTTATTGTAGCCCGGCTCCCGGAAACAGATCATCGAACCGCTCCCGGACAACCCTCATAGAATCAATATATGATCATTGATGCCGGACCATAAAGCGCAATCCCGCCATCTGTGATCTTGACCCCCTTTGTCCAGTCGCCCCTGGCGAATATTCGTGTATGATGTTCTTCGCCTCCATAAAACCGAATCGCCCCCCCCGTCGAGCTTGTACATCCCACCGTCATTCCCGGCAGTGACTGGATCATATGCCCCATCATGAACGCGGCGTTTTCTCCACTGGTATCCATGTTGATATACAACCATGGAAATGACGCGTTGGGGGAATAGGTCCCGCTCAATTCATTATTCAGAGATACCGATGGCCGCAAAAAGGCTATGAGGATCTCCTCGCTAAGATCGTTGCACGGCAGAAGATCGATGGTAAACCATGTATTGCTGCCCGTATCGGCATATGGCTCCCAGCACTCTCCCTCGATTATCGCCCCCCCCCAACCGTAGTTCATGTGGTACTGATTGATGCCTGATACGATCCGCCAACCATCGCACACGATCTGATGGTCCGGAATGCGATAATGCAGTGGAGAGTTGATGTTAATACTGTTCTGTATGTGAGAAAACCATGCATCGCTTGTAAAACCGATATGCTCCATCAGGACGGCCATGATGTCGAACCGAAAGATCGACAGGTAGGCGAGGTAAATGTCATCAATAAGCGATGATGAGCCGCAGCCATGGTTGCAGTACTTAGTCTGGCAGGCCTGTCCTACTTCCGAGATAAGCTCGGCTGTCGCGGTGATCTCCTGTTCAGGGGAATCCGGTGTCAACTTATCCGGTATATCGGTCCAGTCGTAATAATCATCATACGGTGATCCGATACCGTACGGGGGCCAGTTCCAGTACTTCATGATCTGCGCCGCAGCAAGAGAGACGCACCCCGTCGCGCACCTGAAATCGAAACTTTCCGTACAGTCCGTGGTATTTGACGGCATGTAGAGATTATAAGGATGGGCCTGGTGCCATTCCGTTGAAAGAAGCACCGTACCTTCCCGGTAGTCTACGATAGCCTGGTTCGATGCAAGTTTCGAATGGAACTCTTCAGGTGATCCGGAAAGGAGAATCCACTCCTCGCGACACCTGCTCTCCAGTAAGACTTCGATATCGGAAGCCGCAGCCGTTTCTATCGGCCCGACGCGCGCTTCTATAAAATCGTGTTCCTTTTCGATCTTATACTTGATGACATCGATGATATCGGTGTCGCAAGTCGGATCACCATCCCATGTTTCCGAAACGGCCTTGACAGGAGAGAGAGCTTTGCTCAGCGAGACGACGATATGTCCATGAGGCTCCACATGGCACCAGTACCCCAGAAGGCGTTTACCTCGCGTGAGCTCTTCGATCTCTCCTACTGACGCTGAGGGTGAATCACCCCATCCGCCTGTCGCGGTTACAAGCGCGGCAATCCAGTTCTCCGCGACGGTGCGGGCATCATCTTGCGTGGCGATGAGAACAGCTGCTTCCACTGGATTAAAAAACACGGCAAAATAGATTATGACAGCCGCGGCGACAGCCAGTCTTGATATCATTTTCACCGAGTCCTTCCTTCTTTTGTTGAAAGATACTAAAACAATCGGATACTTCCGCTTCCATACAGTACTACTGCGCCATCCTTTATAATAATTCCTTTCGCCGTATCCCCTCTCGTGAAGAGGCGGGTGTGCAGCGATGGCGAACCGTAAAACCTTATGGCGCCGCCCGCTTCGCTGGTGCACAGGATCCTCTTGTCCGAAAGCGCCTGTATAAGCTGGCCCGCCTGGAAAACAGCATTCTCCCCCTGGGCGTCGACATTGACGTAGCGCCAGGGAAAGTTCGGGATCGGCGGATAAGTGCCACCCAGAGTCTGATTCAGCGCTACTGCAGGACGGATTAAGTTAATGACATTCTCGGAAACAAGATCCGTACACGGCAGAAGATCCAGGGTGAACCATGTATTGCTGCCGGCCGCCGCGTACGCGTCCCAGCACGATTTATCAGGCACTGAATTTGCCCAGCCATAGTTCATGTGATATTGCTTGAGCCCGGAGACGACGCGCCACCCGTCGCATACGATCGAGTGGCCCGGTACTTCGTACTGCAGAGGCATGTTCATATTGATATTGTTCTGAATATTGATAAACCAGTCCGCACTTGAGAGGCTCACGCGGGGCAGTATGAAAGCTCCAGAGTCAAAATGGAAATTGGCAATGTACGCCGACAGCATATCCTCGTGAAAAGCTCCCGAACCGCAACCGTCATCCATGCAGTAATCCATATTGCAGGCGAGCCCTATCTCCGCTATAAGGATGGCGACAGCATTGATCTGGGCCGAAGGCGACTCTGTCGTCAGATCATCCGGCATTGAAGTCCAGTCATAATAATCGTCGTATGGCGCCGGTATGCCATAGGGCGGCCAGTCCCAGTACTTCATGATCTGCGCCGCGCCGAGAGCGGTGCACCCGGCCGCGCAACGATAACCGTAGTCTTCACCGCAGGCGGATGGGTCGGGGGGCATGTAGAGATTATAAGGATCCCCCTGCCTCCAGTTTGTCGTAAGAAGCACACCATTCTCCTGGTAGTCAGAAAGCGCGTCATCCACAAGATATTCTTTCAATTCCTGTTCCGGCGGTTTCAGCAACAGACTCCACGCCCCCAAGCAACTATACTCGCAGAGTCCTGCTATCGCATCTTCAGGAGCATCAGCGACCGGGCCAAGACGGGCTTCGATATAATCATGCTCCTGCCCGATCTTGTATTTGATAATGTCGACGATGCCGGCATCGCACGCGGGATCGCCGTCCCACGTCTCGGAGCTCGCCCTGACCGGCGCGAGTTGCGATATGAGTGAGACGATCACATGGCCGTCCGGTTCTATATGGCACCAGTACCCGAGAACCCGATCTCCGCGCTTTAACTCTTCAATTTTACCCACGCTCGCGTACTCCTCCCCACCCCAGCTTCCCGAACTGTTGATGACATTCGTGATATAATTCGCGGCTACGATCCTCGCCTCATCGGAAGTGACGACGCCCGCCGTCGCAGGCTTCGCGTGAATTGACAGAACGCAGACGGAAACAGCCAGTATTTTAAATGCCTTTTTCATGATGTCACAACCTACTGCAGGCTTACGAGAACAAGAATCTGCCCCTTCTTGCCCTGTTCAAGCCGCTCCATGGCCTTGCCGAGGATCGCGCCCCGCGATGCGTCTTGATCGGACGCTTTCATTGCGAAACCGGGTATCGCTGACGTTGTAAGCAGGTCGCCAGGCTCTATCGCGCAACCTGTCGCGTCGACGTTGCAGAAGACTCTGCCGGCAAGGGCTACATCGCAATCGTACTGTTCCACACCGAGCCTCACCCCCGAACCGAGGCCTTTCGCCCCTGCCGCAATGCCTGCCACCTTTGTGTCGTATGGCCGACGACTGACAGCGAGCTTCCCGGGAGTCCCGGTATCAATGACAAGCACCGTACCCGGTTCTATCCTCGAGTCATCCGCCACGTCAAACCCCTCTGCATAGTCCAGGCCCTCGCCGAATTCGACCACCGGGTCGCCTGTCGCCGCACTTTCTATAAGCAGGTTGCCCCTGACGGTGAGTTTTCTCGATGGATCCTGCGTGCCGATACCAACGTTGCCGCTCTCCCGGATCACCATCACGTGCTTGGGAACGTTGACGCTGCCGACAGAGAAGCGCATCCATGTCTCACCTGAGGGAGTCCCGAGCCCGTTATGGAGGGCTTCTATGAACAGCGGTTTCTTGTTGTCCTGGGGAGAATATCCCCTGATATATGCTCCAATGCCATCGTTATCGCGAATTTCGACATACTGGTAATCACTATCGGTACGTCGGGCCCTGAAGTGGGCTCCAACGATCTCGAGATCAGTATCAGGATCGATCGTCCCTATGCCAACATCGCCCGCTTCGGTAACGACCATGCGGGTCAGGCCGCCGGAAGCTAGGTAAAGCCCGGATGCCCCGGCGTAAGAGCGGAACTCCGATGCGATCGATCCCTTTACTACGTCTGAAGCATCCATGAATTTTATCTGACCATAATTTCCAAAATCAGCCCCGGTCGATGTGTTACTGAATTCAAGAGCTGACCCGGCACTTGTACTCGATGTCAGCCGCGCGTAAGCCTGGCTTGAGAAGACCTCGAATTGCCTGGCCGGGCTGATCGTCCCTATCCCCACCCGACCCGTCTCGCGAAGCGCCATGACATGTGTCGGAGCCGTTGAATTTCCGACAGAAAAGCGCATCCATGTCTCGCCGGACGCCGCTCCGCTGCCGTCATGGAAACTCGCTATGTAGAGAGGTTTTTTATTGCTCTCGGGGGAATAGGCAGTGAGATATCCGCCATCAGCGTTATTGTTACGTATCTCGGTATACTGCGTGTCGTTTCGCCTCGCGCGGATCGCGCCGCCCAGGACGTCAAGCGCCGAGGTAGGCGCCGTCGTCCCTATACCTATCTGTGTACCGTTGTTGAAGAGGCTGTTTGTAGCTTCCCAGGCGCTTCCCGTATGACGAAGAGTCTGTCCCGACGTCCCTGAGGGGACAGTTCCGCTTCCGATCTCGGTGAACGATTGCCATGAGCTTCCGTTATACCCCTCGAAATCGCTCCCTGTCCAGCGGATGGCGCCAGCGGCCGTACCGGAGGTATTGCCAACCCGGATGCCGCCGCTGACATCGAGCATCTCGGCGGGGGTCAGCGTGCCGATCCCGACATTGCCCGTTGCGGGAATAATATTGGCGCCGCGCGCTCCGAGTGTATTCAGACTGTATGGAGAAGCTCCAAGGGTAACACGCGGAAACAGCTCGCTTTCGCCATTGACAGCTATGCCAAGCCAGTACTGCCGGTCGAACGGCAGAGCGACAGGAGTGAAGTTGCCGAGCATTACGCTGAAGATCGCCTTGTTTACCGGAACAGTCTGAGTCTCAGTCCAGAGTGCGGTCCCGCTTTCGGCAACATCATATATACTGAATGTCATGCTATAGTCACCATCAGTCGCGGCGGCACCTTCCGCGTCGGTGAGTACTCCCTGATAGTTAATCTTCATCGGCACATCGGCCGGCATCGTCCCGGAAAACAAGCAAAGCAGGACCATGACAATGAAAGCCACCCTGATCATTCCTGACCTCCTCGATGTAAACGAAATGAATCACCTTTTTTATTTTTATAAGCCCCAAAAAATCCGCTGATCACGCACACATTATCTCATAAGAAAATAAAAAAGTCCAAAAAAGACCAATAAAGAGGGGATGCAGGTACGATGATTCCTGATACAGGCAAAATAATTAATCGCCAAAATGGTACAAAAGTTGCGTTCTACCGGTAAGCACTTGTACCAGGAGGCAGAGATGTTCAACAGATCCATGGCAATTTCAATGTTCATCC
The DNA here is from genome assembly GCA_016932415.1 of Candidatus Krumholzibacteriota bacterium. NCBI lineage: Bacteria > Candidatus Krumholzibacteriota > Candidatus Krumholzibacteriota bacterium. The sequence continues at coordinate 53,299 of JAFGCX010000026.1, read as the reverse complement.
TGATGTCCACGCTGGTTCTTCAGGGCTGTTCGGGTGATTCCGGGTCATCGAATCCCGCAGGGCCCGGCGATGATGACGAATCCGGGTGGTCAACTGAGTTGGTCAAAAGCGGTAATTTCGCAAATGGCGAGATAAACGTCGCGATAGACGCAAACGGCAAGCTATATATAAGCGCGTATGACTTCAATACGGGGCTTCAATTCATCACGAACAGATCGGGAAGCTGGGTATCTACACTCATCGCCGAGGATGATGGAAACAGCGCGGGAGTGCAGAACGACATCGCCGTTGACGGGAACGGCAAGGTCCATACTGTATATTCAAGTTATGACGGCATATCTACCGCCACCGACGAATCGGGCGCGTGGACCAGTGAGGATATGTGGATGGAGGGCGGTGGATCATGTTGCATAGTATCTGACAGCGATGGAGACATCCACTGCGCTTTCGATGACGGCTCGTACAGCGACATCAGGTACGCCTGCAAACCATCAGGCGCTGCATGGGAAGGGTCGATCATCCTGGCCGATGAATGGATTAATTCCGATTGCGATATAGACTTCGACAGTTCCGATAATCCCCATGTAATATTCAATTTCGCGGGGCACCATAACCTGCGCTACGCCTTCATCACCGGTTCATGGAACGTTTTCACGCTGGAAGGTTCCGATTCATATCCCTATGAGCCAGACACCGGCTGGACTCCAGCGATCGCTGTCAATAAGATATCTGATGCGGCAAACATAGTCTTCTGGAACAGTACGGACAATACCCTGCAATATTCGGACGGTAGCGCCAATTCCGCCGTCACGTTGAAATCCGTCGCGGGATGGACAAGACCCTGTATAGCTCTGGACAGCGGAGGATACGCTCACGTATTTTTCGGGGAATATGGAACGAATATCCTGAACTATGCTACAAATAAAAGCGGTTCCTGGGTAAATACCGCCCTGTCTACGGAAATCGGCGGAAACGAACTCGCCGTCGCTATAGATGCCGGAGACAAGATACATGTCATTTATGCAAACAAGACCGATTATGATCTCTGCCATGCCGGTTTTCAGCTGGAGTGACCGTTCACAGATTAATGCGGGCAACGGCATAACGTTTATGATTGCAGTGTAAGATTGAATTTTTCGATTTTACTACCGACAGTCTGTATCCTGACATATCCATTGCTTTTTAAGACTACGCAACTCACTATCTTATAATCATTTATACCCAACTTCCGTCATGACCCTTTTATGGCATGTTTCTTTCAATCCTATCATTGAAAGGGCTGAAACCGGGCTATATCGACGGTTTCCAAAGGAAGGTATTCGAAAAGGTATGCTTGTCAGGAATGATTCGAAGGGTTTTACTCTGATCGAACTGATGTTCGTGGTGGTGATCATAGGGATCATCGCAGCGATAGCGATACCGAACTATATGAAATTCACGAAAAAGGCGAAAAACGCCGTTGTCCAGGAAAACATGCATACTATTCGATTGGCTATGGAAACATTTTCAGTCGATCAGCTTGGCAATTATCCCCAGGCAGCCGACGAAGCGGCTTTTTTGATTCTTTTACCTGGCGGCCAGTACCCCGATAATCCTTTTACCAATCAGCCGACCCAGGTCCTCTGGAACGCTGATCCGGCAGATCCCGGAGATATCAGTATCTATAATCTTCCTGGGGGCGGGTATATGCTGAGAGGGCGAGGCGATCACATGCTTCTCGACGATATCGTCTCTGGAGAGTAGGCCAATCGAGAAACGAGGCAGGCAGATGGAAAAAATGAAAAGGTGGAGAATCTACAACAGAAAAGTCCTCGTCGATCCTCTTCAGATGAGGTTCGCCGGTGTTGCTGTCTGCCATTTTACTATCATAGTTCTCATCTTTATAACCACCCTGTTCGTTCCCGTCATAATAAGGCTTCAAGGCGGTGAGATCACCGAACCCGGCGTCCAGGCAGCCGCTCACGAATTCCTTGTCCTGCATGACAGGCTATGGATCCCTTTGCTCGGTTCCCTGGTCCTGATAGTGCTTCATAACATCCTCTTCACCCACAGGATAGCAGGACCGCTATTTCGCTTTCGCCCATATCTGAAGGCCGTCGGTGAAGGCGATCTGTCGGCTTCGATAAAATTTCGCAAGAGGGATCATCTGAAAAAAGAAGCCGAAGTAGCAAGCGAGATGGTCGAATCGTTGCGGGAAAAAATATCCCAGGCAGATGGACAGCTCGGGGAGCTTGAAAAAACCTGGACAGATCTCAGGACGGAACTTTCCAGGGATGCCATAGCGACCCTTGAAAAGAAAATCGACGGGATGTCCAGGGAGATCGATCGCTGCCGGGAGAGTCTCTCGGTCTTCAAGTTGAGACCCTGAGTCATTCTCCGGTCGGACAAGCAGTATGCAGGCGACGCTGATAATCTGCGGCCAAGGGAATCATTATTCCGGAGATACTATTTGGCTGCCAGTTATCATCTGCCCTGGCGGCTATCTTCCTTCGTCCCGACAACAAGCCTCTTTATACCGGCCTGTTTAGCGGCGTCCATCACCCTGATGACTGTCCCGTGCAGTACTGTCTTGTCCGCCTTTAACACCAGGGTCCCGTCTTCCGAACCTTCCGCCGCCTCCTTCATAAAGAAGTCCAGGCTGTCAGCAGGAACAGCTCGCTCTCCGAGTACGATCTCGTTTTCAGCGTTGATAAGAAGAACGAGCCTGCGAGTGACGGTCGTCTCGGCGCTTCGCGCCGATGGCAGGTCGAGTTTCATCCCCGGCTGTTCAAGAAAAGTGGATGTCACCATGAAAAAGATCAGCAGCAGGAACATCACGTCGATAAGAGATGTGATACTTATAATGACTCGCTTCTTCGATTTCTCTTTCAGCTGCATCCGCTTGCCTCCGAAACGCCCCTGGCCGGACCGGAAGGAACGCCGGCCAAACGCATCACCCTTATATTCCTTATAAGCCCTGATGAATATTTCTCGATGTCAAGGACGAGGCTTTCAGCCTTGTTCGTGAGGAAATTGTAAGCAACCAGGGCGGGTATACCGACAGCGAGGCCCGTAACGGTCGTTATGAGCGCCTCGGAGATACCTCCCGAGAGAACACTCGCCTGTCCTATCCCCTGCTTCGAGATCACGTTGAAGACCTTGATCATCCCTATGACCGTACCCATCAGCCCGAGCAGCGGCGCCGCCGCGGCAATAGTCTCAAGAGCGACAAGACCGCGTTCAAGCGTCCTGATCTCCTGCCTTCCCTGGTCAAGGATCGCTTCCTTCAATTCATCGATGACCAGCCCTGGATTCTTCAAAGCGACAAGGATTATGCTGGCGAAAGGGCCTGGATTCGCTTCGCATATCCTTTCGGCGACCTTCATGTCTTCAGCGTTTTCAATCTTCGCTATCGCCGAGACGATCTCGCCGACAAGCACTTTCTTCTTTCTAAGACAAAACGCCCTCTCTATGACGATCGCCAGGGCCATTATCGATCCGAGAAGAAGGGGATACATGACTATCCCTCCATTCCGGAATTCATTGATAAGTTCCATGCTGCCTCCCGTAAACGTAGAAAATGAATGTCCATGTCAACTCCAGGTACTCCATAGGAAAATCTTCAGGAAGGGGACGGAAAGGGGATGAATTCTGTACCGCATCGACACTCGTTTCCATCAGTGTCCTGTCTCCCGTATACTCTATTACGGCAAGATCAGTTACCCGGCCATCCGGCATGACCTTGAAAGAAAGTACAGTCTGTCCATCGATAAGGCCCAGGGGGGAAAAGGCCCCAGGCGGATGCGTATTGGACCGCAGTTTTCTCTTCATCTCGAGGATGTAAGAGGCGTAAGCCCAGTTGTACGTGTTAAGAGTTATTCCACCAAGATCCCTGGCAGACTCGTTTCTCTGATCATAATCGATCCCATCGGTAAATGGTCCTCTCCCCCGGTCCTTCTCGCCGCTTCCACCCTCCCTTGAAGATATCCTGCTGCTTCTGAATATCTCCCCCAGGTCACCGCGGACATGTTCAGCAACATCGGAAGCATTCTTATCTTCAGGCCGGGGCGCCTGGTCATCCTTTCCCCGCTCTGCCGATAGTTGTCGTCCCGAGTTCTCCGCGGGATCGCCATCTGATCGTACTGGAAAACCGCCCTGGAAGATCCTGTACTCGCTGACTCCTTCGCTGTAAGCTTCCCCTTCTGGTAATTCCTCCCGATCCACCTCATTTCTGGCAAGAGCGTCCCTGTCAGAGACAGATTTTGCTTCATCAGGTTTTCGCCTTATCGCGTCGTCAGGCGTCTCGACAAGATCGAAGACGAACGGTTCAAGTGATTGTGCTTTCAGATCGGCATCTGCTGGCGTCAAACTGACAAGAGCCAGCGGCCTGTAAAGAATAAGCAGAAGAAGATGGGCTGCAACCGATATTGCAAGAGCAATCAATTGTAATCTTTTGTTTCGCAATCTGTCATCTTCCGGAGCAGTGGAACGCCCGACCAGCCTTCATTGAATCAGTCGCAATATTAAACACGCAAGTTACAACGATGTTTCATTTTTAACCGCAATACCGCTCCATTTTCCGGAAAATCCCACGATTGATCGCGCGGTCCGGTCAAACGATCCTCTTCAATCGTACGGCGACATCGCGCAACCTGCCATCCCGTTCGATCGTAAAACGGACTTTCTTCCCATCACGCCGCAGATAGTCGCGGAGCTCCTCCCATGTGAAATCTCCAGCCTCGATCCCGTCGATCTTCCTTACAATGTCTCCACTTTCGATCCCCGCCATGGCCGCGGGAGAATCCTTGAAAACAGAAAACACATTCAGAAAGTTGAAGCACTGACCATCCATACTGAACCTGATTCCGCACATGTCGAACTCGAACGGATCAGCGAAGCGGTTGTTTTTTTCGAGAAATATCTCCGACCGGCTGTAATCGAAAACAACAGTGAACCGGCTCAGGATATCGGCACCGATTATCCCCGCGAAACTTGTATCGGCGAGTATTCCGCTGTTATCTGTCGAAAAAGAAATGACAGGGTCTTCCATGAGGATCGAACCGATTCGGATCCCACTGACCCGGCCGGCAACCCCACCGGCCGCGCCCCCCATACCATAACCGATCATCCCCGAGAGCGTTCCAGGGCTTTGTTCGGCGAGACCATGTTTTCTCGAGTAGGGACTGTTGAAGGTCGAAAGCCGCACGCCAGTATCGATCATAAACAACGCGTCCAGATGATCTTTCGCGCCATAGGTGAACACTTCGGCATCCACCATAAGAAAATTGTTTTCGATCATAACCGGGATCCGTTCGCCGGGGCCCATGTATTGATAAGCAGCCGCGTCGTGGAAGACTACCTGCGCATTCTCATAATCTATTGTTGTGACAAGTGTTGAAAGAAGATCGCCGCCGATCAGGCCATCCTTACGCTTACCCCAGTGCGCGTCGAGCCTCCTGAGGGGAACAGTCACCAGGGGACGGTTCTCAAATGAAAGACCCCGCAGGGATATGGTCACTGAATCAGTAAGGCCGAAGCTGACGATCTCCTCTCCAGCTCCTCCCCCTTCCCCGATGATCGTTGACTTAACGCCAAGCATATCTGCTTCACCCTGGTCGAACGCGGAGAGATTTCCCGCGCCGGTATCGAGAACGAACATAAATGGCGCCGAGCCGTTGACCAGGACGGGAAAATAAATGATATTATCGAATATTTCGACCCCTTTGACCGCAAGGCTGTCTCCATATTCGAATAGAGGTGTGATCTGGTGCTTGAGCTCTCCCACTGAATCATCGACACAGTAAGCGACGGCCAGAAATACCGCCATGATGATCCTGCCTGAAAACGATAGATAACTTTTTCTCATGTCAGCCTCCCTGCCAGCTCCAGCTGCTTTTTCTCCGTTTTCCCTATGATGCTTGAAAAGTCGATGCAATGAAAGCTCATATTGAGCGTAAGGACGTTCGATACCCGGAGCAGCTCGGTGCGGATGGTCGACAAAGTGAAGACCCGGCAAAACTGCCGGGTCTTCCATCTTCACTCAACTTTTGTATCGTACCCGTTGCGACTATTCGTGCAACGATTTTATCTTGCCCCAGCTGGCATCCTCGGTATCGACAGCGCAATCGACGATCGAGAGGGTGACTGAGAAGAAATCCCAGACAGCCCCTTCAGTCCGGGTAGCGTTACAATCGGTATCAAGAAACTCCGGGTAACCGGCGGGGATCGTCTCCCCGATCTCGGTCGTGGCGACCCTCGATCCGTTACCGATGTAAAAAGCCATGCACAGATTGGGATACTCGTCAAAACTTGCGTTGGCCTGCGTATTTGTCGTCGCCGCTACAGGGACCCAGTTGGTGTACGAGACAGTCTCGAATTCGACATAGTAATTGATCGTGCCGATATATTCGGGATCTCCATTGGCCCATGGACCCGATCCGCTCAGCCAGATATACCCCCCGCTGAACGTTTTCATGAATGTCTTTGTACCGTTTCCACTTGCGTTGACAAAATTGGTCAATACTACCGCGGGGCCTGTTTCAGTTCCGCACCAGTACTTCCACTGTGTCGCGAGTTCAGTCCCACTCCAGGATTGCGCGTTCAACGTCGTACCGACCAAAAACGCGCTGCCACCAGAATCCCAGCCCTCGGAATAGCGCCCAACGTATACCGGACCACCGAGATCGGTCGATTGATAATTTCCATCAATCGGAGCGCCCGCGTTTACCATGCCTGAAAGGAGAAGAACCGAGAAGAACGATAAGACTATACCAGACAGTCTCATATAACAACCTCCAGAAAATGTTAGATGTCCTTTGCACAGGTGCCTCGGCACCATTCCTGGCGAGTATGTGAAACTATATCACAGGATAAAACATTATTCAATAAAAATATTATTTGGTAATGATTATTAATAAAAAACCGATAGCGGGTAATTTGAAAATGCAAGTGGACTTTACGTCAGGCCTCGATTACGATCGTATCGGGAAACTTGTCCTGAAGGATTCGGAGAAAAATGGATAAAGTCGATGGAACTATAAACAGGGCAGAGATTTACGCCGGTTATGCCACAGAAGCCGGCATCCGCGCCCCGGCCTCCTCGGGAGGGATTGTCTCTGCTATCCTCATCGATCTGATCGAGTCTGGCGAGATCGATGGCGCTCTCGTATCAAGGATAGTCTCGATCGATGGCCATATCAAAGGGCAGACAGAACTTGCCACTGACAGGGATTCTGTTCTTCGATGCGCTGGAAGTTCTTATATAGAGACTCCGGTCCTTAAGGAAGCTGCGCGCCTCGGGGATAAAGAGGGCAGATTCGCTGTTGTCGCGCTGCCCTGCCAGGTACGCGCCCTTCGGGAATACCTTTCGACAAGACCCGGCCTGAAAAAAAGAATACGGTATATCATAGGCCTTTTCTGCCGTGGAACGGTGAACGGTTCACTATACGATGATTTTTTTTGCAAATACGGCATAACAACTTCTGAAGTCACCTCTGTCAGTGTCCGGAGGGGGCATGTAAGCGGTGAAGTCATCATCGACCTCACTGACGGAGATTCCACGACGATCCCCTTCGCGATGTTGAACAGCTACAGGATAGCCGGCATCGACCTGATGCCACGATGCCTGTGGTGCGATGAACATCTCGCCGCCGATGCCGATATCGCAGTGGGGGATATCTTCACGGGAGAATACAGGAAGAAGGATATCAAGCACTCAGCGTACGTCTGCTGGACAGAGGCGGGAACCTTCCTGATGAATAAGATGGTGAATAAAAAGACCGTTACAGCGGAATATTTCGGGACGAAGCGATACAGGAGATCTTTCTCGGCGATCGAAGCTTTCAGCAACCGGACGGGGGCGCGCGTCGTGGCAGCCAGGTTTACGGGAAGCAGGTCAGAGATCAGTTTAAGCGGCTTTTTTAATATCTTCCATTCCCTCGCATGGACTATAATATTTACCAACAACCGATTGTCAAGAACGGTGCAAGGGCGAAGGTTGCTTTTCGGGTTTCCGCCGTGGATCATACGGCTTGAGGCAATAGCTGTAAAGGCATTATCACGTATCTTTATCGGCGCTGCGGTCGAAAAATAGCGGGAGAAGGATTTTTGATGGCAAGATCATCGGTTTCAGTATTTGCCGTTTCGAGAACTGGAAACAGGGGCGCCGCATCTATGCTCGAAAGCGCGATCGACAACCTCTCCCACGGGCCGGAAGGGTGTGATTTCAATATATTCACAGTATACCCCGGAGATGACAGCGAATTTCCCAGGACCCCCGGTGTGAGGCTCTTCGACGGAACTCCGCGAAACCTTGTCCTGAAGATCATTCCTCTCTGCATATTGCGCAGGTTCCTCTCCTTCTTCCGTATCCCCTTCCCGGGACGTGGAGAAGCCATGAAAGCCCTCTTCTCCAGCGACGCCGTACTGATAATCGGTGGAACGACATTCAGTGATGAACAGCCCGTGAAGATAGTCTACAACGTGGCGTGTCTCATACCAGCCATAATCCTCGGCAAGAGATCGATGATGTATTCGCAGACCCTTGGACCATTCGGAAAGTGGTATAACAGGCTTGCCTGCAGGATATTTCTGCCAAAAATATCGATTGTCGTGGCAAGAGGCAGGGAAAGCCTTGAAAACGTGCGTGGGACAGGCGTGACCAACGCCATCTATTTTACCGATTCAGCCTTTACTCTCCAAATTCCTGAAGAAGTTGAAAAAAGAATCAGGGAAAAATACGCTTCGATACTTGCCGGTAAAAAAGTCGTTGGACTTTCGATCAACTCCATAGTCGAGCGAAAGTGCAGGAAACACGGTATAGATCATAATGGAAGTTTTGCCGCGCTTATCGAACACCTCCGTTCAAAAGGGTACTTTGTCCTCCTTGTCCCCCACAGCATGAGAGAGAAAAGCAGGCTCAGACATAACAACGACCTCTTCACCGTAGCCGATATCCTCGAGATGCTCGATTCGACAGAGGGTATCCACGTCGTCAAGGAACCTTACGACTGCAAGCAGCTCAGAGTCGTAGTGGGTCTGGCCGATTATTACGTGGCATCGAGATTTCATTCAATGATCTCCTCGCTATGCGCCGGTGTCCCCGTCACGGTCTTCGGATGGGGATGCCAGAAATACAGGGAAGTCCTCGAAGAATTCGATCTGCAGGAATATTATAACGACAGCCGTGAAATATCCGGCGATAATCTAATAAAAGGATTTGAGAAGGTCGTCCTTGACAGCGAAAAGATCAGGGAAAAGATCAGTGCCAATATAGAACGGGTAAAAGCGTCATCAATGAATATGCACCTCGTCGCTGGAAGGCTGGTCAAAGGTGGGGACCTTCTTCTAGATGAATACAAAAACCAATAATGAAAATGAGACTGTCCCTTCTGCTCGCAGGCAGCCGCGCTGGAAGGCCGGATTGATCCTTTTCGCCAAGGTAGCGATAATGGCGGCAGTCATATACTTCTGGTACGGGTACGTGCGGAGGAACTGGAGTGATCTCTCTACAGGCCATTGGGATATCAGCTGGAAAACAGCCGTTGTCTCAGCCACATTGGTATTTTCAGGATATATTCTCCGCGCCTGCCTCTGGGCTCCGATGCTCTACGAGCTGACCGGTCAGCGTATACCGGTATCGCGGGCGTTCCGGGTCTCTGCCATAGCCTGGATGGGCAGGTATATACCGGGCAAATTATGGTCGGTCGCCGGCAAGGCCTATCTCTCGGCGCGCGACAGGGAGATGATCCCGATGACAGGCATGGCAGTCATCGTGGAGATACTCTGGTTTCAGCTCGGTGGGGTTCTTATTGCGGGAGTGATGCTCCTGCTTTCCCGGAGCATTTTCATCCAGGGGACCAATCTCTTCCTGATGGCAGCGATGCTTGTCGTGGGGATCGCCCTCTGCCACCCCGGTATCTTTTTCAGGGCGTCCAACTTCGTTCTTGCCATGATGCGCAGGCCTGGTATAGAAAGAAGGCCCCGGTATAGAGTGATGCTCGCGGTCATGGCGGGAAATATGGCGACCTTTCTGCTCTGGGCGGCGGGGTTCCTTGTCCTGGCAGGTAATTTTTCCGATATCAATGCCGACCTGTTCCCTGTGGTCACCGGAGTCTTTGCAGCCGCCTGGGTGATAGGATTTTTCATGCTCCTTGTACCCGCGGGAATAGGTGTGCGGGAATCAATCCTCGCGTTCGGCCTGGGCCCGGTATTTCCTTCCGCTGCGGCGCTGATCTCTCTTGTACTCGCTTCGAGGATACTGATGACCCTGGTCGAGCTGATCTGTTTTCTGCTAGCTCTGCTGCTGCCTCTCTTCATTTCCGCTTCAGCGGGAGTGAAAGAGGTGCAAAGTCTATCCCCGGATCAAAACGGATGATTGCTATCCTGTAGAAAGGCTTCTCAGTCTGACTGATTCGTGCGGCTGGAATAATCCCATACATCACTCTTTGGTCAATCTTTCTGAATCATCGACGCACATAGTAGTGCTTCATCGGGTTGAGCTCTTCGTCCAGCTCGTACACGAGTGGTGTACCGGTCGGTATCTCGATATCGGCTATCTGTTCGTCCGAGACCTGATCGAGATATTTGACCAGGGCCCTCAGGCTGTTTCCGTGAGCGCTCGAGATGTATCCACATCAGGTCAAGTTCATCAAGCACTATCCACAGGGTCCTTATTGCTCTTTTTTCTGTCTTCAAGGGAATTGATATTATTGATTCAAGCAGGCGCATTGTATCATTCACGATCGTAAGCGATAATAACATTTAATAGTATGTGCGTTCCCGTGATGCTGATCTCTGTTGTGCTGGCGCGGCCTGTACCGATCAATGCAGTCTGAACGTTATCGGAACTGCCATAAGCGATCTTACGGCGACGTGTGCCTGCATTGCCGGTTCGAATTCGAATTTCATTACAGCCGTCAGAGCTGCCTTTTCCATGGAAGGTGTGACATTGGAATGGATGATCGAAGCAGCCTCGACCCTCCCGTCAGCAGCAATCGCCACTCTCAGAAGGACTGTGCCCTCGATCCCACCTTCCCTGGCCAGACGCGGGTAGACAGGTGAAAAATATTTCAGAAGCACGGGCATCCGGTCCCACGCTATAAATTCCTGTTTCTCCTGAACAGGCATCGCCGTGAAGACCATACTGCTGATCTTGTCGGGAGAAGTGATCGGAATATCTACGGGATCATCCCCTGTCTCATCACTGATGAGGGGAACAGGTTTGATTGCAGGCTCTTTTATAATATCAGGATCCTCGATCTCAGGAACCGGGTCGGGAAGATCGACGATTACGGTGGTCCAGTCTTCAAAAGGCCTGTACGGAGTAAACTCAAAAGGAGGGATAAGGTAGAATATGAGAAAGTGCAGGACAAGAGCGGCAAATAAAGCATCGAGCAGATACGTATTGTATTTTCGCCTTAGTCTTGTGTGAACGGTATCCATTTCGACCTCCACTGAAAACGCCATGGTGGGGTAAGTTATCGATCTCTGGTACGATCACAATAAGGAAGTGGATAAGTTTTTCGTGGGGCCCGTTATCAATATAATAAGACAAAGGACAAAAAGCAACCCGGCGCAATCGATTTAAACCATTGCCTGATGAGTAGTCGGAACTATTTTCAATCTACTTGGTGAGCCTCCCCACCGGCATTACATATAGAGGTACTTCCTCTTCAGTCATACCCATCACGGCCTTAAGCGACTCGTCGGTAAACGCGCCAATAGCGCAAGTGCCGAGTCCGAGAGATCCGCATTGAAGGTATACGTTCTCGGCCGAGTGGCCGAGGTCCATGCAGACATACCTGTCCCTGCCGCGGTCGCCATATTTTTCGGTGCATCGCTCATAGACCGCCGACCAGACGATCGAGGCCGGCGCCTCTCCGGCGAACTTCTGACCGAGGCACGACTCCTGAAGATCGCTCCGGATGTCGCCGGAGGCGAGCTTTATCAGCTTGTGCCCATCCGGGATATACCAGTAGATACCCGCCTCAAGCCCTGTGACGTTTCCCGCGACCATGTATATCTCGAGCGGATAGCGGGCCCCGGCTGACGGCGCAGTCTTTAACCCGCCTCGAATGAAATCGGGCATTTCATCCCTCGTATAGGTGATACCGTACGCCGCCCAGAGAAGCTGGGATACTTCTTCAAGAGTCACGGGATCGCTTGTGTATTTCCTGACCGACCTGCGCTCCCGGAGGGCTTTTTCTATCGAATACCCGCTGTCCAGGGCAGGCACTGGAAGATCTATCGTCGCCAGAGCCTTGTGCCTGAGCGAAAGCTCGCCGCTCACCAGTGATACCGGCAGCAGCATGACCGTCAGTATCAAAACAGTCAAATGTCTCATCGATATCTCCTTTCGCAGTACTGAAATGTCAATTATGGCAAGCCTCGGGACCATGATCTCCGATTATTTCACTCTCTCATTTCCTGGCCGCGTAGTTGAAATGATCAAAATATTTCAACCAGAGGAGATCCGAGGAAGAATACTCGTTAGATCCATAGAAATAATCGACCAATGCTTCCCTGACACGGGCAAACTCCTTCAGCGCGGGATAGGAAACGGCGGCATCGAGGCTCAGATCAAGCAGTTCGAGAGCTCTCGCGGCAGCTTTCAGGCTGTATTCCATGTTACCTTTTTTCCGCCAGTTGATAGCCCTGCCGACCTCGCTTCCTATATTCGCCATTTGCGCGGGTATAGTCATATCATTCCACTTTCCCGCCGAAAGATCTTTGTGCTGAATATTCATCTACCATCCCGCCCGAGCGGCTGCTCGTGTCGATTATTTATCGTCCCGTGATATCCACCTGTCAACCAGTTCGACGATGCTGTCGCGTATTACCTTGTCTTCGACTCCCCGGCTCATATTTCCCTGGGAAGGACGCATGTTTATCATCGAATCAAATTCCAGAAAATCGTCCCTTTCGAGGAAAGGATAAAAATTGATCCCCCACAAGTCGGCTTGCGCCGATCCATTGTCAAGAAGCAGCGCCTCGAGGTCTGAATGCATTTCGGCATCTATCGCTAACAGGCCAAGCCTGATGTCGACAACAGCCTTGATCATTTCACCGAACAGGTTTTTCGCCGTTTCCTGTAATTCCCTAACCGTCATCGGCTGTTCAAGTATTATCATCTTCTCTCCCTTTTCCTTAATCTGCCGGACAAGGGCGCCTTGATCCGGCAAGGCGATAATAGCTTCTGGTCAATGTTATTGGAAGCTAATTTATGGCAGAATCGAAGGGGAAGATGTATAATCTCCTCCTGATAATTCAACAGTCGGTCGAAAGGCGGGGTTAAAAATGATTTTACGAGCTCTCAGATCAAAAATTAAACGTGAGCGCCTCCTCTTCCTGGTTCTGATCCTCAGCGTCCTGACACTTTTTTCGTTTATGCCCCTGCCGGGATGCAGGAACGCTGAAATACCGATCCATGTTCAACCCAGGATCGTTCCGCCGGTCGCTAAACAGGTAGAAAAGAAACTGACGATCCACGGCGATACGAGGATCGACGAATATTACTGGCTGAGGGAACGGGAGAACCCCGAAGTGATCAGCTACCTGACGGCGGAAAATGAATATACCGACGCGATAATGGAGCACACCGGACCTCTTCAGGAAAAACTTTTTAACGAAATAATCGGGAGAATAACGCAGGAAGACGAAACTGTGCCCTATCTCGAGCAGGGTTACTGGTATTATACGAGGTATGAGGAAGGAAAGGAATATCCCGTCTACTGCAGAAAAGAGGGGACCCTTGACGCGGCTGAAGAAGTTATGCTCGACGTCAACGATATGGCTGAAGGATTCGAATATTACAATGTAAGCGGACTTGCGGTGAGCCCTGATAACAGGATCCTCGCGTACGGCGTCGACAGTGTCAGCAGGCGCAAGTATACTATCCATTTCAAGGATCTCACGACCGGTCTGATCCTCAGGGACCAGATCCCCGTGACCACCGGCCGGCCTGTCTGGGCTAACGACAACCGGACCGTATTTTATTCCATGAAAGACGAGACTCTCAGACCGTACAAGATCGCCAGCCACAGGTTGGGCGTTGACGCGTCACTCGACAGGGAGATATATCACGAAACGGACCCCACCTTTAACACGTACGTATTCAGATCCAAATCGCGAAAATATCTTTTTATCAACTCGGAAAGTACTCTCTCGACCGAGTACAGGTTTATCGACGCTGACAGGCCGGAAAGCGAATTCATGATATTTCATCCCCGTGAGAAAGATCTGGAATACGAAATAGAACATTTCGGAAACGATTTCTATATTGTGACCAACTGTATGGCACGCAACTTCAGGTTGATGAAGGCTCCTGTCGGAAAAACAACGAAAGAAAACTGGGTCGAGGTGATTCCTCACAGGAAGGATGTCCTTCTCGAGGGGATCGAGATATTCGACAGATTCCTCGTGGTCAACGAAAGACGAAGAGGTCTGACGAGGCTTCGGGTTATCAGTTGGCAGGACAAGACAGAACACGATATCGATTTCGGGGAAGATACATATTCAGTATATATCGGGATAAATCCCGAATTCGATTCTGAGCTTGTCAGGTTCAATTATTCCTCGCTGACTACTCCCAATTCGACTTTCGATTACAACATGGAGACGAAAGAGAAGATCCTTCTCAAAGAAGAAAGAGTGCTCGGAGGATTTGATCGATCCCAATATCATTCCGAGTGGTTGATCGTGACGGCGAGGGACGGTGACGAAGTCCCCGTATCGCTTGTTTACCGTAAGGGAATCCGGGTAAATAGGAAAAACCCTCTCCTGCTCTACGGATATGGGTCTTATGGAGCCAGCATGAACGCGTCATTCAGATCGTACAGGCTCAGTCTGATTGACAGGGGGTTCATCTACGCGATAGCTCATATCCGGGGCGGTCAGGAGATGGGCAGAGACTGGTATGAAGATGGAAAACTTCTCAAAAAGAAAAACACATTTACCGATTTCATCGATTGCGCCGAATATCTTTGCTCGAAGGACTATACTTCTCCTGATAAATTATTCGCGATGGGAGGCAGCGCCGGCGGACTTCTTATCGGAGCTGTGATAAATATGCGGCCAGACCTTTTCAGGGGAGTAGTAGCGGCGGTGCCATGGGTCGACGTAGTCACCACGATGCTCGATGAGAGTATCCCGCTTACTACTGCGGAATATGATGAATGGGGCAATCCGAATATCCCCGAATATTATGAATATATGCTTTCATATTCTCCATATGACAACGTGAAGAAGGCAGGCTATCCCGCAATGCTTGTAACGACAGGTTTGCACGATTCCCAAGTGCAATACTGGGAACCGGCGAAATGGGTTGCGAGGCTAAGAGCGAACAAGACCGATGGTAATATCCTGCTGCTTCATACAAACATGGGCGCCGGGCACGGAGGAGTCTCCGGCAGGTTCAGAAGGTACAGGGAGACAGCACTTGAATACGCTTTCATTCTCGATCTGGTTGGAATAGAAGATTAGCTGTTCTTTTCGCTGGCACGATCAGTTACGTCATGGCCAGGATACCGTCGATGACCCTGTTAAAATCATCGAAGGTGAACGGCTTGGCCAGGCGGCCGACGAAACCGTACTTCGAATACTTCGCCAGAACGTCGTCGTTTGAATAGCCGCTCGATACGACCACCTTCGCGGCGGGATCCATTTCCAGTATGTGGCCTATCGTTTCCCTGCCACCCATCCCCCCGGGAATGGTAAGGTCCATAATCACCATATCCCAGCGCATGCCATTTTCCAGAGCCTCTCTGTAACGTTTTATCGCTTCCGCCCCATCCTTGACGACCTCGGTCTTGAAACCGCGTTTTCCAGCCATCTTGACGACAAGCATGCTGACAAGGTCGTCATCTTCCATAATCAGTATACGCGCGGGGCCTTTCCCGGCCAGAACATTATCCACATCGCTGACCGGCTCTAATCTTTTTTCCGAGACAGGAAGATAGAAGGTCACAACTGTACCCTTTCCGGGTTCTGACATTATTTCCAGAATGCCGCCATGGCGTTTGACAACTGAATAAGCCATGGGAAGCCCCAGGCCTGACCCACTCTCCCTTGTCGTATAGTATGGGTCCAGGATACTTCCGAGGTTTTCCCCGCTTATCCCTTCGCCTTCATCTTCGATCTCTATTTTCACGTACTCGCCGATTTCCAGCAGTCGGTGCCTGCCAGTGCCTCGTTTATGATCATAGTTCTCCGCTCTTATAATCACGGTTCCTCCGCCAGGCATAGCCTGGCGGGCGTTCAACAGGAGATTATCGATCACCTGGCTGATCTGATCGGGATCCATTTCGACTTTCTTCAGATCATCCGCGAATTCAAATGAACAGACCGAATTCGTTCCCTTGAGTATAAATGTGGCCGTATCCCTGATCACATCCCTGATATCTCCCGGTTGCAGTACCGGAGCGCCACCTTGCGAAAAAGTCAAAAGTTGCTTTGTCAGCGACTTCGACCTCTCGGCCGCCTGCAGGACTTCCGAAGCGAGTTCCCTGTCCCTTGGCGTCAGGTCGGTCGATATCTCAAGCATCGAAAGATTTCCTATCATGGCAGCTAGAAAATTGTTGAAATCATGGGCGATCCCTCCGGCGAGCACTCCGATCGATTTCATCTGCCGAGCGCTGGCAAGTTCCTTCTCGACCATCTTCATTTCCTCGACTCTTCTTTCGACTTCCCGTTTGAGCCAACCGGCAGATCTGCGCTGAAGGATGTAGCCTGAAACAAACAGAACGAACAGGATCACTGTCAGAACTGCAAGTATGATAAACCATATCTCGGCCCAGAAAGGTTTCTTGATCTTAATAACGGGAGAACTTATCACGTCGCTCCAGGACTGTTCATATCCAGCAGCCATTATATGAAACCTGTATTTTCCGGCCGGGAGATTAGTATAACGTATCTGTTGCTGTGGCGATATATATGGATCGAGCCAGTCGGATTCATAACCTTCCAGCCGGCTTTTTATCCTGTTTTTCTTCTCATTGACGAAAGACAGTACGCGAAAATTGATAGTGAACGATCTGTTTTCATGATCGAGTTCGATTGGTTCAGTCAGTGGATATTCCCTCCCCGACGCCTCCAAAGAAACAAGTTCTACCAGGGGAGTGATATCACTCTGCACATCGTATTGTTCACGATAGACCGAGACTCCACGATCTGTCCCAATCCATACGTCTCCATTCATGTCGACAAGTCCGGCAGCCCTGTTGGTTTCCCTGCCGACCAGTCCATCCTCGACTGTGAGATAATCAAGACTCTCTCCACTCCACCGGAAGACCCCGTTATCTGTTCCGAACCATATTCTCTCCTGTTGATCTTTTATTATAAAATAAACGGGGCGGTCGATCTCAGGCAGGGGAGATAAGCTTTCTTCGAATTCACCGCCTCTTCCGGCGTAGAGTCCATCTCCTGTTCCCGCAAAGATCGTGCCTTCATCGGTCTTGTATATTGAATATACATTATCGCCCGATTGATTATCAGAGACGTTGATATTCTTCGCGTCTCCATCCTTGATGGAATAAATGCCGGTCGTACTTGTCGCCAAATAAATAGTACCATCATCAGACTCAAACAACCGCTTGATAAAAACAGGCCTTTTTACAGATGCTTCCGGCAAGGGGAAAGGTACGAATTCTCCGGATTCATACAGGAAAAGATGATTCATTCCTCCTGTCCAGAGACGCCCCTCTCGATCGAAGAGGACGGAAGTGACAGGCAATTCGAAACCGCACTCGACTCCGTAATCAGTCCTCTTTCCATCCAGATCGAGTCTTACCAGTCCCGAATAACTCGCCGCGATCCATAACGCTCCCGAGGCATCTTCCGCCATATCGAGGATCCTGTGAAGATCCTGCCTGGAAGTTATCTTCATTGTCCTCATATCAGTACCAAGAAAAGTCAGTCCAGTGGGATGACCAAGGACCATATCACCTGAAGACCTCTCCAGGACTACCGATACTTCATCCTCGAAAAGCCCGTTATCCTTGGTGTAGCTGGTGAAACGAAGACTTGTGATCTTTGACAGTCCCCGCAACCCTCCGACCCAGATATTCCCCTCCCTGTCCCGGAAGAGCGTCGATGTTCCGTCATCCACAAGACCATTTACCCTTCCAATCGATTCGATCAAGCCAATTCCATCGAATCTGAAAAGATTTGTCGTCTGGCCAAAATAAAATCCTCCCAGATTATCTGCCACTCCCGAAAAAAAACCTTCCGTGAAAACCCTGGAGAGTTCCTTGATATCATCATAACAATCAATCCTGCCATCACTGTACTTGCAAATACAACTCCGGCCTGCCAGCCAGAGGACATCATTATTCTCATCATAGACAACACTGTATACAGGCAGATCAGACGCCCAGTCCGTCCTGCGCAGACCGGTGTCGAGCGAATCTGCGACAGCGTCGAAAAGTCCTTCTGAAGTCGCTACAAAAAGCCTGTTATCGACTGCCGTGATGGCAAAAATAGTGACAGGCCTTTCGATATCCTTAAAACGCAGATCGATCATGCTGTTATCTTCGCAGCTGTAGAGGACCAGGTCATTTCCACTCATTGTAAATACGATCTCTGTCCTGCCATTTTTCTCCATCGAGCTCATAAGGATGTGATGATCGCTGTAATAATCGATCTTTCTGTACGTCGCTCTTCTACTCCAGACCCCGTTCTCAAATGTGGAGAGGACTCCACGTGAAGAGAGGACCCAGACTACTCCATGCCGGTCGAGAACGACCGCGCTGTGATCAAGCGCGGGCAGACCGTCCTGGACTCCATAGACGGTCATATCCTTACCGTCATAAGAGACTATCCCCGAACGGGTGGCAAACCACATTCTCCCGGTAAGGTCCTGAGCGATCGATTTGATCCCTGCGCTGGGAAGACCATCCGCCTCGGTATATGTCTTGATTGGATACTGCCGCGCTTTGGCAGGCGCGAGCAGTCCGACCAGTATGGAAAAGGTCAGAAGAAGATAGAAGAACAGACTGAGAGATGCCCGGAGAAGATTTCGGGCCGGTCGAACAAAATGCAGGGTCAAAAAAGATACCGGCCGATGCGAGCCGGATCCTGTCCGTAGCGAATCTTTTACAATATTATGATTTTTGATCATTACCTGAATATAATTACATAAAGTAAAAGATTTGAAATTTCCTGTATTCGGAGAGATCAACAGGAACGTTCATCTGTAAAATATTATTGACATGCTATCAAATAGATACTTAGAAGTCAATCCCGGTATTACCCTGGAAACCTATCAGCATTTTCCTGCCTGCAAAAAGGACTCCGGGACCCTCCGGTCCCGGAGTAATCGTACGAAAGTTACAGCAGCTTTTTTCATCTGAATCTCATCATCCCTTTTTTAGCAGGAAATCGGATTCCCAAGAATCGATTCTCCCTTGAACTGCTATGAATATTTTAGTTTATGCGCCATTCTCCCTGGTTTATACTGCTCCAATACCCGGTTTTTCTTGAGGTTTATATAAGGGGATCACAGTATGCCTTTCGCGAAAACATTCTTATTGTATTTTTTTCTTTGTCTTTTTATCGTCTATGGCTCTGCTCCGGCAAAAAACGAGACAACAGAGGCACTCCTTGACCGCGTGGATTCACTTGTATTGAAAGGCCAGATCGATTCAGCGAGAACCGCTCTTGAGATGGCTGTTTCCCATGCCCTGTCGGTCTATGGAAAATCGGATTCGACAATCGCCCTTAGAATATGGTGGAAAGATGAACAATCAGTCCCTCACTATTTCAGAAATCATGCGCAGGCGGAAAGCTTGATTACCCGTGTTGTAAAGATCAAAGAGAAGATCTCGGGCGACAATGACCCGGAACTATCCCAGATGCTCCAGAATCTGGCCAACTGTCATATGTCGAAGGGAGAGTTCGACAAGGCAAAGGTCCTGTCCGAAAGAACCATTCAATTACGAAAAGAGGATTCGTATCGAAGGCATATAGATGTAGGACGCGCATTGGTCAATCTTGCTTATATAGCTAATAAGGAAAACCGGATCGGGTCTGCTGATTCTTTATATAAAGAGAGTATATCTATTTTTGAATCCGAACTGGACCCTGGTTCTCCACTGATCCCCGATGTGCTAGGTCGCTATGGATATTTCAATTACTCGCAGGGTAAATATGGAAAAGCCGAAGCGAATTTTGTAAAAGCGCTGGAACTGAAAGTGAAACACGACGAATCCGATTACCGCAATATAGCTCTCTATTACAGTATGCTCGGATCTGTATACAGAAAAATTGGGAAATATTCCGAATCAGAGGAAATGCACAGGCGCGCTGTCGAGCTTCGGAGAAAGGAATTCGGGAACGAACACGAGTTGGTTGCCCAATCCCTTTCTGATCTCGCAAGGATTTGCGGGTTTCAGACAAAACTCGTAGAGGCGGAGCTGTTCTATAGGGAATCGCTGGCAATTCGTGAGAAATTGTTCGGACCTGAACATCCCATGGTGGCGGCTTCTCTGAATTCAATGGCATGGTTATACTTGATTCAACGCAAACTGGACGACGCAGAGAGGCTATATCAGCGAGTCCTTGACATTCGGAAAAGATCACTGGGCCCCGAACACCCCGATGTAGCCCGGGCAATAACGGGCCTGGCATACGTTGCCAGGTACAGGGGGGATTACTCTAAGGCTGAGCAGCTGAACAGGCAGGCGCTGGCGATAAGGGAAAAGGCGCAGGGCCTCGAGCACCCTAACCGCGTATATAATCTGAGCGAACTTGCTGTGGTACTTCAGCTCCAGAAAAAGTTTGGTGAAGCTGAAAAATACCTTATGGAAGTGGTCGAACTCCGTGAAAAATCATTTGGCGGTAATTATCCAACACTGGCGACAGATCTGAACCAGCTCGCATTCCTCTATTTGAGACAGGGAAGAGATGAAGAAGCGCTGACTTTGCAGGAAAAGGCTCTATCGATAGTTGAAAAGTCGTTCGGGGAGAAACATTCCACGGTGGCCCTCGTTCACAGATCAATGTGCATAACATTAAGACAACAGGAAAGATACGTGGAAGCGATCAACCACGCTGAAAAGGACTGCCTGATGTGGCTTGAGATGTTCAGGGAAAACGCGATGGTGCTTTCCGAGCAGGATGCTCTGACCTACTCCCAGACCTGTAGCTCTGCCATTGACAATTATATAACCTGCTGCGCCGATGCAGGATTCGATATCATGCCGGGAAAAAGGCAATTGTTCGATGTGCTGTTATCAAGTAAGGGACAGATTGCCGATCAGATGTATGAGCGTGCGCAGATGGCAACTGCTCGTGACACAGATGCTATAACAGCGAGGCTGTTTGAATCGCTCAGACTTACGAGATTCGAATTGGCCAACCTGTTCACTCTGGGGGCCCAGAATGATCCTGATTCCTATCGCGCGAGACTGGATTCGTTGAGCACCGATGCACGTGAATTGGAAGCAGAACTATTACGCCAGGGTATAGATAAGGGCAAAAAAAGAGAGTATGAAAAAATAAATACTCAGCGAATAGCTTCCCTCGTGCCGGAAGGAGCCGCACTCGTCGAATATATAAAGTACTCGTACGCCCCTGCTGATTTATCCGATGAGATTCCACGTTACCTCGCTCTTTTGATTGCTCACGGTAAACCACCCAGGATTTTCGATATCGGGCAGGCCTCCGAGCTGGAACCGCTCATAACACAGTATCGCCAGAATATTGAATCAACACTGGGAAGAGAACCTGCAACTTTCGACAAACGGATCTACGAAAAACTTGGCCAGAAACTTTACGCCAGACTCTGGGAACCGGTTGAAAAACAGCTGGGCGACGATACGACAGTATTGATTTCTCCCGATGGAGCGTTGAACCTCGTCTCCTTTGCCGGACTTGTCGATCGAAGCGGTTCCTACCTTATCGAACACCGGCCGCTGCATTATCTTTCTTCGGCGCGCGACCTGACCCGATTGAACGGCAGGAAGACAAATCAGGCAAAAGGACTACTTGCTCTGGGGGACCCGGATTTCGGCTCACCTGCCAATAAGCTACCGCAACCCTCTAAACATGATTCAATTGGACAGACCGGACCGGTTATTGTTGCCAGCCGGGATGCCAGATCATTCACCGGAGACTTCAATTCTATTGATCTGAGTCCACTGCCGGCTTCCAGGAACGAAATCGAAGCGATTGTAAAAAAGTGGAAAAAAATGACCGATGAGGAGGCCAAGGTTCATTTCGGACTGGACGCAAGCGAGGAACGGTTCAAGGCAGAGGCTTCCGGTACCCGGGTGATCCATCTTGCCACTCACGGGTACTTTCTGAAACATGAAAGCCTCCGTGGTGAACACGGGGAAAACTCCCGGTCTGAAGCAGCGGTTATCGGCGAAAATCCGTTGCTGCAATCCGGACTTTTCCTTGCCGGCGCGAAGCTCCGAAAGGAGGACGGCAAAAACACGGGCGCTGAAGATGGGATCCTGACCGCTTATGAAGTATCAACTCTCGATCTAAGGGGCGTTGAACTGGTAGTGTTGTCTGCATGCGAGACCGGCCTTGGCGAGGTTAAGGAAGGAGAGGGCGTTTACGGTCTGCGCCGGGCCTTTCAGATGGCAGGAGCGGGAACTGTCATCAGTTCGCTGTGGCCAGTATCAGATCAGGCAACAGCCGAGATTATGAGCAATCTGTATGGAAGAAGGGACGATACTATGCCTGTTATAATCCGCAACGCTCAACTCAAGAAGCTGCGGGAGATACGGTCGGCAGGGAGAGTCGATCATCCTGCGACCTGGGGCGCCTTCATTGCAATCGGAGACTGGCGGTAATTAAAATCCCGATCCTTTATACCTGATTTATCCCGGTAATCCTTTCACCCGGGGAATAAACTCCCATTCCATCCCTGTAGATATCACTCTTCGACCCCTTCAAGCACAATCGAGTTGAGATTATGTGTCGATCCGTTGTATAGATTGGCGCATCCCAGATAAGGACCGCCTTCTATTTCCATATATGCCCAGTCTACCGCTCCGCTTGTGGCGATGGCCTGGTGTTCTGCGAAGGCCGATTCGTTCCATATATATATTTTCGAATCGGTATTACGGGAGATCTCACTGCTGTAATTGGCTACGGCGAGAAATGAGATCGCGCCGATCGAAAAATACTCCCAGTCAGAAGCGCCCTGAGTCGGAACAGATTGAAACTCAGTGAACGTAGAACCGTTCCATCTGTATATCTTAGAGTCTATTTCATTGAAATCGTCGTCGCTGAAATTAGCCACGGCAAGGTATATCTCCGAGTCGATGACGAACACCTCCCACCCTGCCGCATTGCTTGTCGCGACAGACTGGAAATCGACGAACGCCGAACCGTTCCACCTGTATATTATTGAATCGATATTACCTGTGGAACCGTTAAACCTGTTCGCCACGGCGAGATAGTAATCGGTTCCTACGGTAATAAATTCCCAGTCGGAGGCGCCGTGCGTCGGGATCGACTGGAATTCTTCGAATGCCGTTCCATTCCAGCGATATATCTTCGAATCGATGTTCGACGTCGCGTCATTACACTTGTTTGCCACAGCCAGATACGACTCTGCCCCGATAGAAAAGAATTCCCAGTCGCAGGCGCCGTTTGTGGGAATAGACTGGAATTCCACGAAACCGGCGCTGTCCCACAGGTATATCTTCGAATCGATGTTGTACGTGCTTACAATACTCTGATTAGCGACGGCGAGGTATGATTCCGAACCTATAGTGAAAAATTCCCAGTCGGATGCCTGGGACGTCGGAATCGACTGAAAATCGACGAATATGGTATCGGCCCACCTGTAGATCTTTGAATCGATATTGACCGTTGCGCCATTCCATGAATTCGCCACAGCCAGGTATGATTCAGCCGCGATCGTGAAAAATTCGAGATCGGCACACCCCGAAGTGCTGATATTCTGATTGAAGTAAAACCTGTAGACCGGATCCGACGGGTCAGGTTTCGCTGGACTGTCCGACTTGCTGCATGAACAGAATAAAAGGCCTGCTATCGCCAGAAGCATTGTTATTTTTCTCATCATCTGATTATCTCCTTTCGCTCGCGTTATACTAGCAAATTCATGGTTTTAGTAAACTGTTATATTGATTGTTTTTTTCGAGGCAATCCGGTCGGTGAATCGGAAAGTGAATTGAACACCCCTGTCAATCTTCCCTTACGACAAGCCTGAAACCCCTGCCGCGGACGTTTATAATCTCGATGCGAGGATCGCCGGAGAGGTGTTTTCGAAGTTTCGAAATATAGACATCCATGCTGCGCGATGTGAAATATCCCTGCTCTCCCCAGATCCTGCCAAGCGCCGTTTCCCTGTCGAGTACCGATTCGAGACGCTCGCAGAGAAGTCCCAGTAGATCAGCTTCCTTGTCTGTCAGTTTTTTTATCGAACCGCCCCAAGATAGTTCACGGCGGTCATGATCGAAAAGATAGTCACCTATCTCATATCTACTAAAGCCGGAACCCGTTTTTGTACCTGCAGTCCTTCGCAGGACAGCCTGTATTCTCAGGAGCAGTTCCTCCATACTGAACGGTTTTGTAAGGTAGTCGTCGCCGCCGGTTTTAAATCCCCTGATCCTGTCTTCTTTCAGAGACCTTGCGGTAAGAAAGATGACGGGGATCTTGCTGTCGAGCCGCCTTATCTCTCTGGCCAGAGTGAACCCGTCTTTCTTCGGCATCATCACATCGAGAATGAGAAGGTCGAAATCTCCCGTCCTGAAAGTTTCACCAGCCTCAGTCCCATCGGCACACCTTACGACCTCGTAACCCTGCCTTTCGAGTGATTCCTCCAGCACGAATCCGAGATTGAGGTCATCCTCAGCCAGCAGTATACGGACCTTTTTCATCTCTGATCCTCTTTGCGAAGTACCCTTGGAAGGGTCAGCCTGAAGGTCGATCCCCTCCCGGGCGAACTTGTCACGGCGACCGTACCTCCGTGTGCTTCCACTATGAGCCTGACGTATGAAAGCCCCAGCCCGAACCCTTTCACATCATGAAGGTCTCCCGTGCTGACGCGGTAATATCTGTTGAAAATATTCCGCAACTCCCCCTTCTGCATCCCGATACCGTTATCCCTTATAGAAACAACAACCACTTTTTCGTCGCCTTCAGTTGAGATATCTATGACAGGATCACCGTCAGTATACTTAAGGGCGTTATCGAGAAGGTTGTGAAAAACGCTGCTGAGATGCGTAGGGTCCGCTTCTATCCCTGGATCGAATGCCGAAAACACGGTGTTTATCCGTCCACCCGCCTTATTGATCCTCACCGAAATACCATCTACCACGCCCTCGAGAAGAGTGTGGATATCTACTCGTACGGGAGAAAGATTAAGATCACCCTCTTCCAGGGCGGCCATTTCGAGTATTTTTTCGACCTGATGCCTCATCCTCCGGCTTTCCTGGGAAATAATACGCGCGTAATTCCTGATCCGCTCCGGCTCAATCCCTTCATCCATCGACCCAAGGTTCTCTCCCGCGATAGCAACTGTCGAGATCGGAGTCTTGAATTCGTGGGTCATGTTATTAATAAAATCCACTATTTGCCTGGAAAACCTCTTTTGCCTCCACATCGCGCGTATGATATATATGAAACATCCGGCAAGCATGACGATCGACAGCAGCGCTACAACAAGAAAAACCCTCTCACGTCCGAGAAGATACCCTGACTTTTCCGGAAAATAGAGGACAAGCTGTTCTCCCCTTTTGACAAGATCATGAGGAAACAACGGCGTCCTGAACTCCGATCTCGATAACCCGTCTCTGTACTCATCCGGTATGGCAATGATAATGGAATCTCCCCCGGTCATGGTTATACCGTAAGCATAGGGAGTTTCGATCCCTGCTTCTTTGAGAGTACAGGCGATGACAGAATCGAGCCATGAAGGTTCAATTCTGTCTGTTACGGCAGCCGAGTTCTTTCCATCCATCTCCTCGACTACTTTTTCGATTATATATCGTCGCTCAAGGAATGGGATCGTATCGCTGGCGGAGGTAGAAGCTGACAGGAGTGTATCCTCGATCATCTGCGAAAAGATGGTCGTGTCGGCGACGGCCGCTGCAGTATCGACCAGCATGATCGTGATGAAATTGTTTTCCATGTTGTAGGAGTAGCTGTCATTATCCAATATAATTTTTTTTCCGCCTCTCTCGCCGCGCGTAGAATCGGGGCTGACAAGAACATTATGAAACCTGTAGCCACCACCTTCCACGTCACGGGTCACACCTCCTTGTTCGAATATATCACCCTTCTTGATCTTGAAGCTCATCGTTCGCTCACTGGATCTACCCGAATCGTCAACGACAAGATTACTAACGATCACCCATGCCTCGTTGGACTCGATCTTCCTGATGACTGCGCTGAGGGCCCCTCCCACATTCCGGGAGAATACGCCGAGTTCCCGGTTGTACGCATGGTTAAGCCATGTCACCTGGACTATGATCAACCCGGCAAGCGCCGCTGCGACGAGAGAACCAAGGATGATAAAATTGTTTTTCCGTGATCCCATAATATGATTCTACAACAACCACCGCGTGGAAGGTTCCATTTTAACACACTTTAACACTTGATAACATTAATTGGCGGATCACACAAGCCACTACATTAATATAATCAACTGTGACGAGGAAGCACGTCGCCAAAAAGCCCGGCTGTGAATATACGTTTCCAGCACTTGTCTTAAAACGGGCAGAGGATTATTCAGAACCAGTGAAAAGGAGGTTCGTCTTGAAGAGATACAAGATCGCTCTGACAATTCTGTCAATGCTTGTTGTTGCCGCTGCCGCCGGCGCGCAACAGAAGAATACCGTCCTGAAGATCGAAGGGGAAAATCTTTTCATGCTTCAGGAATTTATTCTGGTCCTTGCCGAGGAGGAAGGAAAGGTCGTCGTCAATCTCTCTCCACCGGAAGGCTCGCTGCCTGAAGAGTACAAGGATATCGATATCCGTGGCAGAGATGTCATCAGGATGATGAATGGAAAACGTGTCGTCACGACCGCTGCCGTTAAAGAGATCTACGAAAAACTAAAGACTGGCGAAGAAATCAAGTTCGGCATAATGCGAGGCGAGGAGATGTTCATCGTCAGTTTCCCGAAAGCTGATCCGGAGAAAGTTCAGGAGGGAATGATGATCCGCAAGGTGATCGTAGATGAAAACGGAAAAGAGGCAGAGGCAGAATAATATGGGAAAAAGGATGATCTTCCTCAGCCTGACAATTTTTTACCTGATGCCCTTCGTGCATCTGTGTGTAGGACTCTCAAGCGACGTCCTGGCACAAACGACAGGAGTGCCTTTCAATGAACGTGACGACACTTATCCACTCCTCGGCCTTAAAAGGGCGAGAGAGGCGTTCGAATTCGCGCGTTCCCAGATGGCGAGAAAAGAAGAGATGTACGAAAAAGGCCTCATATCGTTCCAGGAGTACGAGATGGCGAGGAATAATTTCGCCGATGCCGAGGTTAACTATCAACAGTCTTTGCTTGCCGTCCTGTTTGAAAAACAGTTCATCTCTGTCCTGGAAGCTGTAAAGTACCAGGCGGAGGACGGAAGCAAACACGTAAAGATAAAACTGGCAAATACTTCAGGTGGTGGAGGTGATTTTCGCAAACTCGTAAACGTCGACGAGGAACTTTTCAGTTCTCTCCAGCCTGACGTAGTCAACGATATCTATGTTTCGCTGCTGAACGACGAAGGGGCTATCATCAGCCAGCCTTATGAGATGAAGATGGAACAGCTTCGCTTCGGAGCCCCCCGTGAACTCGATTTTGAGATCCTGCAGGACCTTGACGCGCTCACGGTCGATATTGTGTATGGAAACGGCAGCAGGAGGACTCCTAGGATATTCCTTCAGAAAGATTCCTCGGTCGACCGGGTCATCGTGCAGTCCGAACAGTTTTCCCAGGAAGTGGAACTCGGTGGTTCGGCGTCATTCGATCTGAATCTGGAGCTATTCAGTTCCACTGCCAACACCTACAAACTCGAAGTCATCGGTCTTCCGCGGGAAGTGACCCGGTATTTTGTAAGCGGAGAAGGAAACGCCCGGTTGAGCCAGCTGAAGTTCACCGAGCGGACTAATTCGGTCCCGGCGGCTCTGCGCATCTTCATGCCTGACCGCTCCTCGGAACAGGTAGTTCCCGGAGAACCTATACTTTTCTACGTCCTGGCCGTGCCGCGTGACAGATCGGAATCTATCGCCGGCCAGATCAACGACAAAATAACCCAGGACGATATAGAGCGTCTCGATGTTGGATTTGTAAAGCTGGAGCTTGTCCCCCGGGGTATCGGCAGGCTGCTCGTACGCGCGCCCCAGTTATATCATTCGATCGAAGCAGGTAGTTCGGTGGAGATGAGCATAGTCCTCGTAAACGAAGGGACCCGCCGTCTCGACAATATCGAGGTCCAGATCGACGCTCCGTTCGAGTGGGAAAAACAGGCTCAGCCGTCTCTGATACCGTCTCTGGAGGTAAGCGAAGAACGCACCGTCCAGCTCCGTTTCACACCTCCGGGCGAAGTGGCAGTCGGCAGATACGAATTCAGGATACAGTCTTCATCGCTCTCCGACGACCAGCCTGTCCGGGGAGAAGACAAGACGGTGACGGTGGAGATCAAAGCCACGGCAAACATCGGCGGAGTATTCGCGTTGATCCTGATCATACTCGGGGCCGTGACGGGAATAGTGATTTTTGGAGTGAAACTTTCCAGAAGGTAACGAAAGGGCATGTAATGGCTACTGCGATAAATAAATCGTCAATCGGGGGAAACCCCGGAAAGTGTAAAGGCGGGATGATCGAGGCGGTCGGTCTGACGAAACGCTACAACGATGGCGTACTGGCTCTCGACGATCTCTCCTTTTCCATAGACAGAGGAGAAGTGTTCGTCATGCTAGGCGCGAATGGCGCGGGGAAAACAACCACTATAAACTTGTTTCTCAATTTCATAGAACCTACATCCGGAGAAGCGAGGATCGATGGAATAGATGTGACCCGCGAGCCGCTCAAGGCAAAACAGAAAGCCGCATACGTTTCCGAGAACGTAATGCTTTACGAAAATTTCACCGCCATCCAGAACCTCGATTTCTTTGCCAGGCTGGGAGGCAGAACCGATTACACGACTGAAGATTACAGGCGAGTCCTCTCAAGGGTAAGTCTCGACGAGGAAAGCCATTTCAAGAAACTCAAGGATTTCTCCAAGGGGATGCGCCAGAAGTGCGGAATCGCTATCGCCATCCTCAAGGACGCTCCCGCTGTCCTGCTTGACGAACCGACGTCGGGTCTCGATCCCAGAGCGGGACACGAGTTCATCGAACTTATCAAATCACTGAGGGAAGAGAAAAAATCGGTTCTAATGTCGACTCACGACATCTTCAGGGCGAAGGAAATAGCAGATATAGTAGGTATCATGAGCGCAGGCAGACTTGTAATGCGGCGCACTCGCCAGGAACTCGAAAGCGAGGACCTTCACCGTCTTTACATGCAGTACATAGGCAGCGCTTCCGACGCGGTCGCGTCCTGACGCGCGGAATAACGGAGAAAATGAATGATAAAACTGATAATTATGAAAGAACTCCGCGACATGCTTGGATCGAAAAAGTTCCAGCTCAGTTTCATCGTCTGTTCCCTTCTGATAATCCTCACCTTCTTCGTCGGCGCCGGTAACCATCAGCTTAACATCGTAAGGCATGAAGCGGCAGTCCGCGAGAACCTGGGCAAGATGAATGGGATGACCGACTGGACCCAGGTCCGCAACACACGCGTATTCCTCCCGCCTGGTCCTCTTGAGGCTCTTGTATGCGGAGTCTCGAACGATATAGGCAGGACCATCGAAATCTCCGGGACAGGGGAACTCGTCACGGAAGACAGCCGCTACAATGACAATCCGGTGATGGCTGTCTTCAGGTTCCTTGATATTGATTTCATATTCCAGATCGTTCTCTCCCTTTTCGCGATACTCTTCGTCTTCGACGCGGTAAGCGGGGAAAAGGAACGAGGCACGCTCCGTCTCATTTTTACCAACCCCCTTCCACGCGACAAGTTCATACTGGGGAAATGGGCGGGCACGATGCTCGCCGTATGCTTGCCAATGACCATCCCTGTTCTGACAGGTTGTCTCATCCTCCCTCTATCCGGGGTCGATCTGACTGCGGGCGAATGGACAAGACTCGGGATTATAGTCTTTACCGGCTTTCTCTTTTTCAGCGCCTTCGTCGCCCTTTCGCTCTTTATTTCGACGATGTCCAAAAAATCATCGAACGCGTTCCTGATACTTCTTGTCTTATGGATATTTGCCGTACTGATCATACCCCGCTCGGCCGTACTTCTTGCCGGAAACGCCGTGGAGGTGCCTTCGGTCGATCAGCTGCAGGCCCAGAAGACACGGTTCAGGATGCAGTCGTTTATGGAGGATTTTGAGAAAATGGATGGCTTCGTGCCTGAAAACAAAGACGATCCCGAAAAAGCGATGGCGGAATTCAACCAGCTTATGGAAAAGATCCACGACGAAAGGGATAGAAAAGAGCAGGAACTCGCCGACCGCCTGAACGAGGACCGCAGAAACCGGCAGCTTGTGCAACAGAAATACGCTTTCAACCTTGCGCGCGTCAGCCCGAGCGCATCATTTTCTCTCGCAGCGACTCGGCTCGCAGGAACATCCCTCGGGCTGAAAGAACACTTTATTGATGAAGCGTATGGTTATCAAAGATCATATGTAGAGTTTATCCGGGACAAGACCGGAATGAGCCCTAGAGGCGGAGTTGTCATGCTTATGGTAAACGACGATGATGCGGAAGAGACTATGATCGACCCGGGAGAGATTCCGGAGTTCGATTATCACGGCAGCGATCTGAAAGCCGACCTGAGCATCGCTTCGATGGATATAGGACTTCTCGCACTTTTCAATATAATATTTTTCGCGGGAGCATTCGCGGCTTTCCTGCGATACGACGTAAGGTAGTCATAGTGGCCCCGGGGAGGATCGACATGCTGCGTACTCTGATTCTGAAAGAACTGAAATTTTACTTTACCAGCCCTAAATTTATATTCACCTTTGCCGCCTGCGGCCTGCTGATACTCCTCAGCGTGAGCATAGGAATACAGGGCTATAAAAACGACATCAGACAGTACGATACGTCAAGGGCGCTCGAAAAACAGGTTCTCGCGGAAAGGACGTCCTGGGCCTTTCTCGCGACGAGGACATTCATCTATCCCGACCCCATGAGGATAATCGTCGCGGGAGTCACCAATGACATAGGCCGGTTTTCTCTTGTAAGCGCTACCGAACAGGTGGCTCTTAGAAGCAGCGCCTATTCGAACGATCCGATATTCGCCGTCTTCCGGCTGCTTGACTTGAATTTCATTTTTCTCGTGGTCCTGTCCCTCTTCGCGATCCTTTTCACATACGACGCGATCAACGGCGAACGCGAGTCGGGCACACTAAGGCTGACATTCTCCAATGCCGTTCCAAGAGTCAGCTATATCGCGGCAAAGTTCGCGGGAGCTTGGCTCGGCCTTGTCATCCCTCTTTTGATACCTTTACTTGTCGTGGTGTTGTTATTGATCCTGGCGAAGATCCCATTTTCGGCCGCTCACTGGTTCGATTTCTCACTCTTTATAGGAATCTCCCTTGTTTATTTCACCTTTTTTATCTCCCTGGGAATACTCGTCTCAGCGTCTACCCGGCACGCAAGTACATCATTCCTTGTTTTGCTTGTCGCGTGGGTGTCATTGACACTTATCGTGCCTCGCCTTGGCGTTATGGCCGCGGGCAAGATCATGCCGGTACCCTCGACCGCTGAGATAAATTCCATCGCTGACGCTTATTCGAAGGGCCGCTGGAAGGATTACACCGACAGGATGATAGAAATATCGAGAGCGCGAAATACAGCCATGGCGGATATGACTGAACAGGAGCGTGAAGCATATCGCGAAGAGAACGAATGGACATGGATGGAAGAGAGTGACGGGATGAGAAAGGAACTTCAATCTGACATCAAGGATAATACACGGCGGCTCCAGGAAGAGCAGCGGAACAGGCTGGCCGGGCAGGAGCGCCTTGCTTTCACTCTATCACGTTTCTCTCCCGCCTCGGCCTTTCAACTCGCCGCAATGAAAATCGCCGGGACCGATACAGGACTTAAACCGAGGTACCAGGAATCGATTGAAAAATACAGGGACCTGTTCCTCGATCACGCCAGAGTGAAAGAAAAGGCGACCGGAGGTGGGATGGGTGGGATCAATATCAACTTCGACTCTGAGAAGGGGATCTCGGTCTCGACGCCCCGCGGCAGGCCAACAATAGAAACGAGCGATATGCCTCTCTTCATGCCTCCGGAGATATCTCTCGGCACTGTTCTTTCCAGCACTATAACCGACTTCGTACTGCTGATCATTTATACATCCATGGTGCTGGCCGCTGCCTTCGTCGCGTTTCTAAGGTACGATGTAAGGTAGACTGGGGTGATCCATTTGAGTGAACTGAACAGATCTATCCAATACTGACTCCTGTCGGTAGAGGGTGGGCATGAATATCCTTCGAAAGAATATGACCATTTGCCCGGTCGTTGAAAGACAAAACAGCCCGATCATGGATATTAACCCGAAATCCTGTTTTTTTGATATTTTGCGAAAAACTTGATATTTTTCTTGCTTTTCAAATAATTTATAGTATATTGTCGGCGAAACGGATGAATTCGGATGCTGACCGAAAAGAACGATAAACGAGACCTATCCTGTTGATCTTCTCTTTAGGGACTTCTTAATTTTCCGGAAAATATCTGTTTGATTTATTTTTCGTCTACGCCCTTAGAGGAGGCTGTAATGAAGATTTATGTAGGAAACATGTCATTTGATACAAGCGAAAGCGATCTCAGGACCGCTTTTGAAGCGCACGGCACGGTTGACAGCGTCAATGTTATTACTGACAGGGACACCGGCAGATCGAAGGGATTCGGTTTCGTCGAGATGTCGAATGATACCGAGGCACAGGCTGCCATCGATGCAATGAATGACAAAGAGCTGCAGGACCGCACTCTCAAGGTCAACAAGGCAAAACCCCGCACGGATAACCGTGGCGGCGGTGGCGGCGGCAGAGGCGGCGGCTTCGGCAGAGGCGGCTACTAAAACCTGACCTGATCAGTACCGGTTACCGAGGATAGGGCGGCATACCGGTTAAGAAAATAAAAAAAGGAAGCCGGATTCCCGGCTTCCTTTTTTCTTCCCCAGTGGATCCCAAGACAACAGTTTTCTTTATTCAGTGCCGATCGCACCAGCCGGCAATATCGTCTATGACCTCCACTGCCACATGGCCCGCCGTTCCATACTCGGCGGGGACCGATCTGCCTTCGCCGGTAATGAACAGATGGTTCAGGCGCGGGTATGACTTGCACTCGATGCGGGGTGAAGGAAGCAGGCTTTGCCATCTCGCGAGATCTTCCATCGTGACCTGGTAATCCCGCTCACCCTGAAGGATCAGCATCGGCATATCGAGCTCGCTTGCTGTCTCGACAGGATCGTAGTCTTGCAGGTCGATCCAGTACGGCGCGCTCACGCCGAAGAGGAGCAGCTCTGCGGGAGTGTCCGCGGAAAGGGCGGGGTCCTTGACACGGGCCGCCTGCGCCACAAGCGTGTCAAGCTGGGTCTGCTCCTGGGCAGAGATCTCGCCATCAAGCGAGAAGATATATCTATACTGCTCAATCGTCAGGTCCTCGAGCGGCCGCGTCGCGCCTGCGATCACTATCAGCCCGGCGACGCGCGGTTCCCTGGCGCCGATCCTCGGGGCGAGCATTCCGCCGAGGCTGTGGCCAAGGACAAAGACCCTGCCCGGATCGATCCGATCGGTCTCGCGGAGCTGCCTCACCGCAGTGACCGCGTCATCTATCGCCTCTTCCTTGACAGTAAGTTCAACTTTGTCCATAGCCATACGCATACCGTGGGTCTTCGTCCGTTTATCGTAACGGAGTACTGCGACGCCCCTTGAGGCGAGCCCCCAGGCGATGTCGCGGAACGGTTTGTTCGGACCGATCGTCTCGTCCCTGTCATTGGGGCCGGAGCCGTGCACAAGCAGCACGGCAGGAAAAGGGCCTTTGCCCTTTGGCACAGCAAGAGTGCCAGGAAGTTCCCACTCGCCTGAACCGACCGTCACGCTCGATTCCTCGAAAGTGGACTGATCGGCGTATGCGGGATAATCCGTTTCCGTACCGGATCCCTTATCGGTCTTTTCCACGTCTGCCGGCGACTGTGTCGGCACAAACCACAGACCGGATATTTTTTGATCAGAATTGTAAACAAGCTTTATATCAACAGGTCCATTGGCGAAAATGCAGGTGACGAATACGATATCGCTGTCCTCCCACTTCTCAGAGCGCGCGCCGGCTATCTCTTTAAAATCGCCCATCCGGTCGATGAGGCCATCCCACGTTTTTTCCATCATCTCGGGCGGCATCGCGCCCCGCATCGTCTTGTCGAAGGTGGCAGTGGCGCCTTCGTAATCGCCTCCTGACCAGGTCGAGACGAACCCGCGGGCCATGGTTTCCAGGTCGGGTCCATTCTCCAGCAGAGGATTTGCGGCGGCCCCTGCCGCGACAAAAATAATAAGAGATAAACTTGAATATAAAACGAGCCGAATTCTTTTCATTTCATTTGCCTCTCTTGAAAATACACTTAGCCATATCTCCATTCTATATAGCGAATTACAGTAATATTACACCTGCCGTTGCGGATTATTCAATATTTACTCGCTGGATTTCCATATATACCTTGATCAAAAAAAGTCCGCATGGGTAAATTCTTTTCGTTTTCCAGGTGACATTATAAGGTTTTCAGATTATCCTTCACACGCTGTGGTATATTCAAGCTTGAACAAGGCATTCAATGAGCGTTGATTATCTCAAAATCATCATCGGGACTATCGGAGGGCTTGGACTCTTCCTCGTAGGCATGAAACTCCTGTCAGAGGGAATGCAGGCGGTAGCGGGGAATCGCCTGCGCAAGCTTATAAATGCCGTTACCGATAACAGAATTGTCGCCTGCGGTGTGGGAGCGACTATAACTTCTCTTATACAATCAAGTTCGGTCACGACTGTTATGATCGTCGGTATGGTAAATGCCGGAGTGATGTCGCTCAGGCAGGCGATCGGGGTCATCCTCGGCGCAGATATCGGGACGACGATAACAGCATGGCTTGTCGCTTTGAAAATCGTCGAGTATGGTCTGCCGATCCTGGGATTCTCCGCGTTTTTCTACCTGTTTTCCAAGAATGAAAGGGTCCGTTATGTCGCGATGATAACTCTCGGTCTCGGGATGGTCTTCTTTGGCCTTACGATCATGAAGGATGGCTTCATGCCTCTCCGGGACAATCCTGAATTCATCTCCCTCTTTTCCCGATTCGAACCGAGAGGGATCGTCGGAGTGATAAAATGCGTGCTTGTCGGAGCTTTCATTACAGCGGTCATTCAGTCATCTTCAGCCACCGTAGCGATAACGATCACCCTGGCCAGAACCGGAGTTATAGGGTACGAGACTGCCGTCGCCCTCGTTCTCGGGGAAAATATCGGAACGACTGTTACCGCGTTTCTTGCTTCTCTCGGAGCGATCACCAACGCCAAACGGACAACCTATGCCCATATTCTGATCAAAACCATCGGTGTCTCTATCATGATACCGTTTTTCTTTAAATATATCGGGCTGTTGAAATTTATTGTCCCGGAGCACCTGGCAATCGCGACAAGGATAGCCTTCGCGCATACCGGATTCAATATCTTTATTGTCGCCCTGTTCATGCCCCTTATAGATCCGTTCACTAGATTCATAGAGTTCCTGGCGCCCTCTAAGCTCCACACGGAAAAGCACCATCTGACTTATCTCGATGTCAGGATATACGACACCCCCATGATAGGCATCCAGCAGTCCTTCAGCGAAATAGTACTGATGGGAGAAGGCGTACAGAAGATGATGGGATGGCTTCGCGTATCGATTGAAAACAACGATGGGGACAAATCGCTTGAAAAAAAGCTGTTTCATAGAGAAAAGATGTTCGACCTGATCCAGAAAGAGATCGTCGAATTCATAAGCAAGATGATGACAGGGACCCTCAGCCATGATGTGACCAAGGAAGCTCACATGCAGCTTCGTGTGGCAGACGAATTTGAATCGATAAGCGATTATATAACAGCGATCTTAAAACTTCGCTGCCGGATGAGAAACGAGGGGCTTGTTTTTGCCGAAAAAGGTGTCGAAGAGCTGATGCAACTCCACGATATGGTCTCGGAATATACTCAGATGATCCATGAGGCTGTAAAGAATCGAGACAAGGGGATCCTTTCCCGTGCTCTCAGCCAGGGGGACGCTATAACCCACCGGGTGAAGCACTACAGGTCTAGCCATCTTCTTCGCCTTGAGAACAGGGAGACAAAACCTCTTGCCAGTCTCGTATTCATGGACATTCTGAGCGCATATCGGCGGATAAAAGACCACGCGCTTAATATCGCGGAAGTGATCGCCGGCGAGAAATAATTGACAATCGCGCCTCTTCATAAAACTTCTGTCATTTTCCCCACGCGGGGAGCGTCGAAAGATCGATCTTCCATAAGACAGGCAGGATGAAAGTTATAAAGAGGGTTATGATGATCCAGCTGAGAATATTCAGGAAAAATCCGGCTCTGGCCATCTGGGGCACCGTCACCTGCCTGCTGCCGAAAACGATGGCGTTCGGAGGGGTGGCAACGGGCAGCATGAAGGCGTAGGACGCCGATATCCCCACAGCAATTATAGGCCCGTAAGGATGGATCGACATCGCCACCGCGATACTGGCCACGATAGGAATGAGCATCGCCGAGGTAGCGGTATTGGAAGTGATCTCGGTAAGGAATACCGTGACAAGAACTATAATCGATATCAGAAGAATATAGTTCGAGCTATCAAGAATCACAAGCTGGCCTCCTATCCACCTGTCCAGCCCGCTGACCTTGAATCCGTTCGCCAGTGAAAGCCCCCCGCCAAACAGGATGATCACTCCCCATGGGACCTTCAGCGCCGTCTTCCAGTCGAGCAGAAAATCTCCCCTCCTGAAATCGGCCGGTATGACGAAGAGCAGAAGAGCCCCTATGACGGCAATCGTAGAATCGGAGATCGAATGGAAGAATCCGGTTTTTACGAATCCCCTCGCTATCCAGGACGCCGCGACAAGCAGAAAGACTAAGAGGATCTTCCCTTCCGCTCCGCTCATCCTCCCGAGCCTGGCGATCTCGGCGTCTATAAAAGGCTTTCCGCCTGGTATTTCCTTCATCTCCAGCGGAAAAACGATCTTTGTCAGGTATACCCACGTGAGAATTACCATAATGATCGCAAGCGGTACGCCAAGGGTCATCCACTGCAGAAAACTTATCTGCACTCCCCAGGTGTTTTCGACGAACCCGGCGAGAAATACGTTGGGAGGGGTCCCGATCAGCGTCCCCACTCCTCCGATCGAGGAGGCGTAGGCGATTCCCAGCATCAGCGAAGTACCGAACCGGAATCTTGTCGGTGAGGTATCAATGCCTTTTATTCCCTCTGCCTGGATATTCTCCGCCGCCTGGGCGATAACGGCAAGACCTATCGGGACCATCATCATCGTCGTCGCCGTATTGCTTATCCACATCGAAAGAAATGCCGAAGCTACCATGAATCCCAGGATTATCCTGGCGGGACTGGTGCCGACAACCCTTATCGTGTAAAGGGCGATCCTTTTGTGAAGATTCCATTTTTCCATCGTGACGGCGATAAAGAATCCGCCCAGGAAAAGGAATATAAGGTGATTCGCGTAAGGAGATGTCGCCTCAGAAGCTTTCATGATACCGAGAGCGGGAAACAGAGCGACGGGAAGCAGGGCCGTAGCGGCAAGCGGGACAGCTTCGGTTATCCACCATATAGCCATCAAAATAACTACAGACGCGACTTTCAGCGCTTCGGGACTCATCCCCCCGGGGCGCGCGAAAAGAAGCAGCAGTATCATGGCGGCAGGACCCGCGAAAAACCCTGTTTTCTGCCTCTTTCCATACATGGGTGTGATTTTACTTTAAACATTCCGTTGATTACAACCACAACTTCAAAGATCCAACTCTCCGCTGATCGGCGGATAATCGATCTCATTTTCCCTGTCTCCAAATGACCGTTCCATGTGCCTGAGCGTCAACCTGGAAACTCTTATGACATTTGATATACCTTGCAAGAAACAACGATCAGAGCTATATTATAAATAGCCTTTCTCCACTTTCCATTGCCGTTGCCGGAACCGCCGGAACCTTCTCGGAATAGGAACATGGTCCTGGGCAGAGACCCGGATATATTCCGGCAAGGAGACTACATTGAAGATATTACTCATAGCGCCAGGATTCCCTGACACCTTCTGGAGCTTTATACACGCGCTGAAATTCGTTAATAAAAAATCAACTCATCCCCCCCTGGGACTTCTCACTGTTTCGTCGCTGCTCCCTGAAAGCTGGGAGAGGCGGCTCGTCGATCTATCCGTTAAAAAACTCTCCGATAAAGAGATCGAATGGGCAGATCTCGTATTCATCGGGGCGATGTCTATACAGAAGGATTCGGCCATCGAGATCATCGGCCGGTGCGTGAACCGGGGCAAGAAGATCGTGGCCGGAGGCCCATTGTTCACCGCGTCGCACGACGAGTTCGATAACGTCGACTATTTAGTGCTCGACGAGGCGGAGATCACCCTTCCGCTTTTTATCGCCGATCTCGAGAGGGGAGAACCGAAACATATCTATAATGCCGATGAACGCCCCGATATGTCGCTCACTCCGATGCCCGACTGGGATCTCATCAGGATGAAGGATTATATGTCGATGAGCGTCCAATACTCGAGAGGGTGTCCTTTCGACTGCGAGTTCTGCGATATCTCGGTCCTCTTCGGCCGCAAGGTCAGGACCAAGAGCAGCGAAAGCATAATCGCCGAGATGGAGGAGCTCTATCAGCGCAAATGGCGCGGAGGAGTATTCTTTGTCGATGACAACTTTATCGGCAACAGGGGAAAACTCAAGAAAGATGTCCTGCCGGCGATGATATCGTGGCAGAAAAAGAGGAAATATCCATACTATCTCACTACCGAGACTTCGATCGACCTGGCCGACGACGACGAGCTGATGTCGATGATGTCCCAGGCCGGATTCAATTCGGTATTCGTCGGAGTAGAAAGCCCCAACGACGAGAGCCTGAAGGAATGCAACAAGGTGCAGAACAGGGGCCGCGACCTGATCGCCAGCATTAAGAAGATACAGAGCGCAGGCCTTGAAGTCCTTGGCGGGTTTATCGTAGGTTTCGACAACGATCCCTCATCGATATTCGATCGTCTCAGCGAATTTATAAGAGAAAGCAGTATCGTTACGGCGATGGTAGGGCTCCTTAACGCCCCGCGCGGGACGAAACTCTATAACCGGCTGAAGGATGAAGGCCGGCTGATTGAAGAGATCTCGGGGAATAATACAGATCTGACGATGAATTTCACTCCAAAGATGGACAAGCAGAAGCTTATCGAG
The DNA here is from genome assembly GCA_016932415.1 of Candidatus Krumholzibacteriota bacterium. Classification (NCBI taxonomy): domain Bacteria; phylum Candidatus Krumholzibacteriota; species Candidatus Krumholzibacteriota bacterium. The sequence continues at coordinate 13,794 of JAFGCX010000026.1, read as the reverse complement.
GGGTACAGAAAGATAATCAACGATATATACTCTGCGAAACCTTATTACCGCAGAGTCAGGAACTTTCTAAGGGATTTCGAACCAGCGAAGGGACAGGCTGCCAGCTTCAGATCCAGGGACGTCCTCGCTCTCATCAAATCTATATTCAAACTTGGAATGATCGACAGCAGCAGGATGGACTACTGGAAACTCTTCGCCTGGTCGCTGGTCAGAAAACCGAGGCTCTTTCCCCTTGCGATCACCCTGGCCGTCTACGGACAGCACTTCAGGCTGGTCTTTCAGCCGATGATGATGAAATAGAACATTAAGGGTATTCGGGAGAGATCTCTATCGACAGGCTTTCCCGTCGGAATAAAGATAATGGTTACTTCGGGTCAGCGCTCTCCTTTGCGAAGAATCAGAATAATTTCATATTGGGATCATAATCTTCGATGCTGGGAAAATCTTCAAGGTCACTCGATATTGCCGCCTGGAGGTATGAGTTTACCCACCAATAAATATCCTGCTTTTCGATCGATTTCTGCATTGTTGTCATCCTTGTTCTGATTTCTCTTTCCGGCATCTTGCAGGCCGCGTAAATTGCATCAGCAATCTCTTCGATATCATAAGGATTGACCAGGAGAGCCCCTTTGTGCAACTGGGCTGCTGCTCCAGCGAATTCACTCAATATAAGCACTCCGGTCTTTTCAATGTTGGAGGCGCAATATTCCTTAGCGACGAGATTCATGCCGTCTTTCAATGGAGTTACCAGTGCTATTTCCGATGACCGGTATTTGGCCAAAAGGTCTCTCTGGTTTAACGAACTGAAAGTATAATGAATCGGAATCCATCCCGACGTTGTGTACTTACCGTTTATTTCACCAACGAGACGCTCAATCTCTTTTTTCAGGTCTTCATATTCCGGAATATCCCTCCGGCTGGGTACGACAATCTGGAACAGGGTGACTTTCTTCATCATTTCGGGATATTTCTCAAGAAGTCTGCTGAAAGCCTTGAACCTGTTCAGAATTCCCTTCGAATAGTCAAGACGGTCAACACCGAGTACTATCTTGCGATCCGGAATATGCTCGTGAATAAACCAGGCCGCGTCAGCAACATGCTTACTGCTGGCAATTCTGTTAAATTCCCTGTAATCGATACTTATCGGGAAATATCCGAGCCGGATTTCCCTGCCCTCAAAGTTGACAAAAACTACCTGCCCCTTCCCATGCACCCTGGCATCTTTAACAAACATCTGTAGACATTGGATGAAATTTTTCCGGTCGCGGGCAGTCTGGAATCCAAGCAGGTCATAATCGAGCAACGCTTTTAAAAACTCCGATCGCCACGGCAGTTTTATAAAAATATCCAGTGATGGAAAGGGAATATGAAGAAAGAACCCGACCCTGGAATTCACTCCAAGTTTCCTGAGCTCGGAGGCAACGCAAATAAGGTGGTAATCATGTACCCATATGAAATCGTCTTGAGAAGTATTTTTTGAAATTACAGAGGCAAAACTTGAATTCACCTTAACATAAGCATCCCAGTATTTTTGCTCGAAACGACATAAGGATGGCATATCGTGAAAAAGAGGCCAGATCACTTCGTTGGATAAACCCTTGTAATAAAGATTTATCTCCTCTTTTGAAAGCACCACCGGAAGCATCGAAAATCCCGCTGTCTTCGCAGATGACTGAATATAATCGGATAGATCTTCACTCGAATCGATACCAACCCATCCTATCCATAATCCTCCCCGGTCTTTCAGTACCGGCGCCAGGGCCGTAACCAGGCCGCCTGTTCCGGGAATTATCTTCCACTTCTTCCTTTGCTTTTCAATCAGGAATGGAAGACGGTTCGAGATAATAACCAGTCTTTTCGCGAATTCCCTGTTCATTTCACTTTTCCGCAGGTTTCAGCCCACTTTTCCAGAAATAAAAACAGCTCTTCCGGAGGTTTAATCCATATATCCGCCCTGGTAGGACGAAGCTCCGGTCCAACCAGAATGCTCAGTCCTCTCTCTTCAAGTGCCGAAAAGGCATCCTCATCTGTATTGTCGTCTCCAAGATACGCTACTGCAGTATTTTCATCATGATTCTCCAGAATTGATTTTACCGCCTTACCTTTGTTGACACCCGGAACGATAAATTCGATGCCTCCGTCGAACCGTTTCATTTCCATTCCCGCATCGCTTGCCTGCTTTGACAAACCTTGACTGATAATCTCGGTCATTTTATCCTCGAGTCCCGATTCTCCACCACGCCAGTGAAAGGCTACGGATACAGGTTTTCTCTCAACCCTGGTTTTTAAATTGTTGCTGCAAGCCCATTCTGACGCTTTATCCAGAAACAATGTTACTTCGTGATCAGGTTCCCGGGAAATCATTTCCCCCCCGGGGAGCATCCTCTCCCACCCATGACAGCCCCATAGTTCAGGCATTGAAGAGAATTTCAACAGTTTCATCAGATCTTCAATAGTCCGGCCGCTTATAATAATGACCCTGCCAGCCTGTACGTTCATGATTCTTGAAATCAGTTTTTCTATTCCTGGATAGGGATGAGCCATCATTCTTTTTTCGGTAAAGGGGGCGAGGGTTCCGTCATAATCCAGAAGGAGGAGATTATCCGGCGCCGATGAAAGTTGCCTGAAGAATAAATCAAGATCGAATTTGGAATTGAGGATTTTCATAAAATCAAACACTCGAATAAAACATGGATTATTCGAGTTCGATCCTATCCCCCTTTGAGTGAAGTATCGAAACCATAGTTGTGAGATATTCCCTTAGATGTCGTGTAAGTAGAAAATTCTCCTTAACAAAATTTCTTGCCTTTCGTCCCATTTCCTCGAGCAGATCCCTGTGGAACAACAGGTATCTCGCCCTCAATGCGGCGCCTTCGGGTGTGCTGACGAGAAAACCTGTTTGATGGTTTACGACCTGCATGCGTATTCCTCCAGTATCCCCCCCGATAACAGGTTTTCCTTTCCACATCGCCTCGGTGACAGTCAGGCCGAAACCTTCTTTCGTTGATTTCTGAAGAACAATATCTGATGCCCGTTGAAGAGCGTTGATCGTTCTGTGAGCATCGGAAGCAAGCAAAAGAATGTGAATATCACTGTCACCTTCCGCGGCTATATTTACTTCTTCAAGCACTGCCTGTCCTTCCGGATCATCCGTCGCCTCTCCTCCCGCAAGTACAAGCTGAAGATCAGGTACGAACTTTTTTGTAAGTTTGTAGGCCTGGATCACTCCGACAGGGTCTTTGAAATAATCATACCTGGAAACCTGAGTCATTATTGGTCTGGAAAGATCTATCCCAAAGGCTGATACGATCGCTTCAATTTCCGGGAGATCAATATCGATATTTTTTTCACTTAACGGATCAATGCTTGGCGCTATGAGAAATTGCTTGTGCGGAAGAGGCTGGGCGAAAGCTGCAAGAGAAAAAATACTGGCATCATAATCTTTTATAAACTCCCGCAGGTATTTCCAAATCGGCCGATAAGGATGGCTCGCGTCTATGTGACACCTCCAGATCCACTTACCCCGCCGTTTAGGTATGTTTCTCAGTAAGGGTGCCGGTTGTGGATCGTGGATAAAAACGATATCAGCATCCGTCAGAATATCCCTGAGTCTATCAGCATTATCAGAATTCACCTTTTCGTATTCTTCCAGAAGAGTGCGGGTTATCTCAACATTATTACCTTGAAGGGCGTTATGAAAATTCTTTGTACATTTGAAAAAATCATCATTCCCTTCTATCACTTCCCACCTGGCATCAATACCCAGTTCGTTTTTCAATGGAATCAGCTTATTCAGGATCTCAGCCACTCCACCACCACTTTTGGTCGAATTGATATGCACGACTTTTATATCTTTCAGGGAAGTAACGAGCTGATGCAACTGATCGATAACATCATTTCCCACGATTTCGGCGTACTTTTCGAGGGTAGTATGGGTCATTTTTTCTCCATGAAATAATTATTTACGAGAGACGCGATCTGCTTTTTAAGTTCCGGAAGTGTCGAGAAAAAGGGATCCACGTTGGCAAACATGTCGCACAGGTCGCGGTACCTGCCATCGAATCCGTACAACCAACTGCTGAAATCGTCAATATTTCCGAATGTCCGTCTTCTTGCTTCTATAAAATGGTAAAATATGCTGCTTGAGGTCAATGAGGGGATTATCGATACCATCTCTTCAGCTTTTTTGATTACTCGGCGCGTATTGAATATCACTATCTGAGAAGTCACGAAATGAAACTGCTGGTCCTGCTTGCACCATGGAACATGCTCATTTTCATCAAGCCTCTCTTCGATGATGTCTATCAGTTCCGCTCTAAGCATCTCGATATCCGGAAGTTCCGTCGGATCAAGTACTGCCAGCTTTTCAGCGAGAATCTTGTCATGAAGAGCGTGTCTTGCCCAGGAAGCGAAGTCATTATGATATTCGGGATCGTCAAATCTGGGCCGAAGCAGTTGCCCCCAGAAATGGTAATAGATGCACCCGGGAGTTATGTCTACAATTATATCTTTAAGTTCTTTTAGATTTTGCGCTTTTTCCCCGGTCGCGATCGCTGCGAGCGCGCAATCTCTGATCTCAAAAGGCAGATGTTTCGTCGCTTTCTTCGACATATCAACTCCCGGAAGGACCAGTCTAACTATTCAGGCGGGCATGGTCAACCAATTAATAAACTTTATCCCTTGTTGTACGACGACTCGTATGGCGCCTCTCCCCATTAGATAGTGATCGGGCATAACCAGTCGTAAAATGATCAGAGATAATTTCGCAACATCTATTCGTGAGATTATGGCTCAGGCAGAATCGAAATGGTGGGAACTACAGGATTTGAACCTGTGACTTCTACCGTGTGAAGGTAGCACTCTAACCACTGAGTTAAGCTCCCACCCGATATTACGCTTAAATACTATAAGACTTTTTTCGAAGCGTTGCAAGGGATTCGAAATGTTTCGCGATGTCGCGGTAAGAACGGCAGATATTCCGTTCCGCTCCCCGCGCCGTTTGTGCCGGGGGCTATACGGCCCGGAGAAGATTCAGGTCGTTTTCCTGTATTCTCTTATGATCTCCCCGGCTTTCGCCAAGTCGTCCTCTGTCACAAAAAGCTTGATATTTCCCATTCCGTCGGCGGTAAAGGGAAGCGCGCCGCCTGCCATATTCGATTTGATAAGGGTCCTTATTCCCTCCGCTTCAAGGATACCGTATATGATCTTAGCCTCGATCTCTCCCTGCACTGAGACAAGCTCCACCAGTTTTTCCTCATCATGCTGTTTCGGCTCCATTTTAACCTCGCCGCTCGGGTCCTTAATCATATATTATGATAATACTATTATTGCCGCAGTTTCAATAAGGGATAATCGGTGAAGATATAAAAAACAGTTTTCCGAAATTGTCCCTGGAGGATCGAAAGGAAGACCCGATGAACCTCGGAGCGCATATGTCGATATCAGGGGGCGTCCACCTCTCCCTCGAGAGAGGGAAAAGCATAGGGTGCAACGCCGTTCAACTCTTCGTCAAAAGTTCCAACCAGTGGAAAGCTAAACCTCTCAGCGAAGAAGATATCATGCTTTTCAGGAAGAACGCCGAAGAATATAACACTGAATATATAATGACTCACACCAGCTACCTCATCAACATAGCATCGCCCGAAAAAGAACTCCTCGAAAAATCCCGGGGGGCGCTGCAGATAGAGATCGAAAGAAGCGAAGCGCTCGGCATACCATGGGTCGTCCTGCATCCGGGAAGCCACAGGGGAGCCGGTGAGGAAGCCGGCATAAAATCGATCGCTGAAAGCCTCAACATAATTTTCGATAACACTAGGGAATTTAAAAGCGCCGTTCTCCTCGAAAACACCGCGGGTCAGGGAAACACCCTCGGCCGCTCCTTCGAGCAGCTCGCCGCGATGATGGAACTGGTCGAAGACAAAAACCGTATCGGGATCTGCTTCGATACTTGCCACGCGTTAGCCTCCGGTTATGACCTTTCAACAAAGACAAAATACGACGCTCTCTTCAAATCGTTCGACAAGATCCTCGGCCTGGGAAACCTCAGAGCATTTCACCTCAACGATTCTGTCGGCCCGATCGGAAGCCACAAAGACAGGCATGCCGGGATCGGCCAGGGAGAACTGGGCCTCGAGCCGTTCAGGTTCCTTGTCAACGACGGAAGGTTCAGCAATATCCCGATGGTCCTTGAGACGCCGAAAGGACCCGACCTGAAGGAAGATGTCGAGAACCTCGCGATCCTGCGGGCTTTAAGAAAGTAATATCGGGAACTCACTTGATATTCATTTGTACCTTGACTATAATCTTTCACTGATCCATTTCACTCTTGAATGATCAGATTGAATTCAACAACGATTTTTCGTCCCCCCACCGGGACAGATACGAATATGGAGGAACGCTATGTACGACGTTACGATCATAGGATCGGGGCCCGCAGGACTTACAGCGGCGATCTATTCGACCCGAGCGGATCTTAAGACGCTGGTCATCGACGGGATGGCGCCGGGTGGACAGCTGATGATTACGACAGAAGTCGATAACTTTCCCGGATTCCCCGAGGGTATCCAGGGTCCCGAACTGATGGCGGCGATGAGGAAACAGGCCGGACGATTCGGGGCGGAATATAAAGGGGGCGAACTCTCGGCTGTAGAAGGCACTGCCTCACCCTTTACCCTCACTATCGGCAAGGAGAAGATCGAGACGAAGACAGTCATAATCGCAACCGGATCATCGGCGAGATGGCTCGGTCTGGCCAGCGAGGTCAAGCTTCGAGGAAAGGGAGTCTCTGCCTGCGCGACATGCGATGGATTTTTCTTTACCGGTAAAGAGATCGCGGTCATCGGCGGGGGAGATACCGCCCTTGAGGAAGCGACCTTCCTTACCAGGTTCGCCTCGAAGGTGACGATCGTCCATCGCCGCGACGAGCTCCGCGGATCGAAAGCGATGCAAAAACGGGCTTTTGATAATGACAAGATAGAATTCGAGTGGGATTCGGTGGTAGACGATATACTCGACGTCGGCCAGGACAGGGTGACCGGCCTTGCTCTCAGCAACGTGAAGACCGGCGAAAAGAAAGTGCTCCCGGTAGAGGGAGTCTTCCTCGCGATCGGCCATACCCCGGCGACGAAGCCTTTCGAGGGGAAGGTAGATCTCGATGGTAATGGTTATGTCGTTGTCCGTAAGGGAACCAGGACATCAGTACCCGGTATCTTCGCCGCTGGCGATGTCAGTGACCCGAGATACAAACAGGCGATATCGGCTGCCGGCATGGGATGCATGGCGGCGATCGATGCCCTGGCCTTTATAACCGAAGGATGATCAAGGCTTCTGGAAATAATAATCGAGGCGGTCTTGCATGAACGGATTCGAAGGGAAAAAAGCCCTCGTCACGGGCGGTTCGAGAGGGATAGGAAAAGCGATTTCATTGATGCTCGCTTCAAGAGGAGCCGATGTCGCCATCAACTTCGTCAAGGATGAAGAGTCGGCGATTGCGACAGTTTCCGAGATTGAAAAACTCGGATGCCGATCGCTGGCCATAAAGGCCGACGTCTCAGAACCAAAAGAGATAAAATCGATATTCTCGACGATCAGCAGTAAGTTCGGATCTCTTGATTTCCTCGTCTCCAACGCCGTCTCGGGAGTGATCGGTCCGGCCGAACGGATCGGCAGGTTCGGCTGGGACAGGGCAATCGACACCAACGCCCGCTCCTTCCTGCTTCTCACCCAGCAGGCGCTCAGACTCTTCCCCGCTTCGGGCGGCAAGATCGTGGCAATATCATCGATCGGCAACAGGATCTGCCTGCCCGGATATGCCGCCGTCGGAGCAAGCAAGGCCGCCCTTGAGACTCTCGTCAGATATTTCGCAAGGGAGCTCGCGCCGCGGGGAATCAACGTCAACGCAGTCTCGGGAGGTCCGGTCGACACGACGGCTCTCGATTTCTTTCCCGACAAGGAAAAGACAGTCGAAGAATGGGCTTCGCGCTCACCGGCCGGCAGGATCGCGCGCCCCGAAGAGATCGCCTCCGTGGCGGGATTCCTTCTCTCGGATGAAGCGTCGTGGATTCAGGGACAGACGATAATAGCCGATGGCGGGATGACTCTCTGACCGGCGTATTATATTACCATCGACAGATCCGGGCCGGACTTCATGCCGAAGCAGATCCGGTCTCTGTCGCGATGAGGCACTCTCTTTTGACCGTGCTGATCAAAAACACATGACTTTCACTTTGTGTGAAAATCTATCATCCGTTCGATCGCTGTCGAGCAGGCAGGGCAAAAACCCTCAAGCGTCTTCGATTTCATGATGCAGTCGTGGGCTGATCGGTACAAGCCTTTCGCCGAGTATCCGGCTCCCTCGAAAACACCGGTAACCCCGGTATAAAGAGAATCATCAGGAGTGGGAATGGGAGTGCCTTCATCTATTAAATACCCCCATTTTACATTATCAGCATCAAGCAGAGCCGTTATGTTCGGTTCCCATGGCTCCACTCCGGAAGGGTAGATATCGTTATAGCTGACTTTCGACGAGAAATATTCATCGGCAAGACCGGCAAAATTATGTCCGAACTCATGAACAAACACATACCCGTCGAACTGATTATCCGATACGCAGGTAGCGTACAATCTGAATATACCTCCCCCCCCGTATTTCTCCTCGTTGGCCAGAATGATGATCTGGTCGTATGGAACCTTCGCTGCCACATCGCGTATCGTCCTGTTGGAAAGAGAGAGCATATACCTGTCGAGATCGAGACTGTTGAACGAAAGGCCGAGAAGATTGTCCCTGTACACGCCTGACCTGGGATCGTCAACATTCGACTCGGCCGATACCGACTCGATGAGTGTCACGTTGAAATCCCTTTTCCTGCTGCTGAACGGTTCGACGTCGAAGAGTATCGCGAGTAATCTTTCAACATCGTCCCTGAGTTTATGCAGTTCGTCCTGCCTGTATCCGTCGGCGAGGATCGCTATGTCGACTTTTCTGTCAGGCGGACCATTGTCGATCATCTTTCTTGTCTTGAAACCGGAATACCTGGTTTCGGTCGTTATATGATAGTCGCCCGGATCGACTATCAGATCATAGACCGTTCTGAAGATATTTTCCCTGTCCCGCTGATCGATCCTTATCTGGACAGGTCTTTTTGGAAAAGGCATTATCAGAGATTCGTGAAATGTCCTGGCGATTCCGGCAAGAGCCTCGTCGACTGTCGCCCACTCGCTGAAGAGGGTGCAGTACCCGCTTGAATAGATAAGGGCATTCGTCTCCAGATCAAAGACCCTGAAGATGTTGCCCCCGAGATTCATGTCATCGGCAAGATGACGTGGATTACCGCCCCAGAAAGGTTCTCTTATTATCTCATCTATCGCGTAGACCTCTTCACCCCCCACACCGGTATGGTAGAGATCGACGCGGAGCGCCCCTTCTTCGAAATAATTATCAAATTCGGGCTGGGTGAAGGCGGCAATCTGAACGGGGATCATCAAAAATAATACCAGCAGGGTCCTAATCATCATCGGCTCCTTCTTTTGAAACGTATCTTTTCCTTTTCTGAAATCGATCTTTCTTCCTGATTGTTTTCCAATGTCGATTCATCTTGATCTCGTGACTCCGGTTTTATCACATCTGTCGTTTACTGGACACAGAGAACACCACGGAGAGACTGAGGTGCATACCTTTTTCCCGTACATCACAAGCAGATCATTGATCTCTATCCAGTGTTTCCTGTCGAGGACCTTTCTCAGAGCGTATTCCGTCTCTTCCGGATTCCTCGTCCTGAGGACGCCGAGCCTGTTGCAGACCTTGTGGACATGGGTATCGACGCATATCCCCGGCTTTCCAAACCCCAGGGTTACTACAAGGTTGGCCGTCTTCCTTCCCACGCCTGGAAGCGTCACCAGATCATCTATATTATCCGGCACTGATCCGCCGAACCTGGAAATTATCATTGAAGCGAGATCCCTTATTGCCACAGCTTTCGTCTTGTAAAATCCGGCCGGGTATATCGCCTTTTCGATCAGTTGAACTTCAAGACGCGCCATATCCTCCGGAGTAGCCGCCAGGCCGAAAAGCCTCTCACTCGCTTTACCCGTCACCTCGTCCTTTGTCCTGGCGCTTATAACGGTCGATACGAGTACGCGGAAAGGGGATCTTGTCTCCCTGGCGATGATAGAGACCGAAGGATCTCTCTCCCCCTTGACCGATCTTCTAAACGGGACTATTATCGATCGAAGAAGTTTTGAAGCCGTTTCTTCTCCACGCGGAAACCAGTCCGGATCGTACTTTTTCCCCAAAATCAGGCCTCGCTTGCCTTCTCGCTGAAAACTGAAAAGAGGACCGATGCCGGAACAAAAGCCCCGGCACCTGCCGGCAGTTATCTGTAACTGCCTTTAGAATATGGAATATACTACAATATCGATAATCCTTTCAAATGATTTTTCCTTGACATCACCGAGACCCGATGTTTATCCTACCGTTTCCCGGTCTACTGCGCGAGACTGAAGCCGGACCGATCCTGTTATTAATTGATCATCGAAGACCAGGAAAGACCGGTCCAGTGCGTTAAAGAAAATATATACCACCTGTTCCGAGGTGATTGAGGAGGAAGAAATGGACTGGACCTTTACCGATGAACAGAAGATGCTCAAAGACATGGTCAAAAAATTCGTCGACAAGGAACTGAAACCGATAGCGGCAAAGATCGATGAGGAGAAAAAAATACCCCGCGGACTGATCGACAAGATGGCTGAACTGGGATTTCTTGGTATCTCCTTCCCTCCCGAATACGGTGGCGCCGGCATGGGTGAGATCGGGTACTGCATAATGCAGGAAGAGATCGGTCGCGGATGCGCATCAACAGCGACGTTCGTTGGAGCTCACCAGAGTATCGGGTCGTCCGGGATATACCACTTCGGCACGGAAGAACAGAAGCAGAAATATCTCGTCCCCCTCGCCGAGGGGAAAAAGATCGGCGCTTACGCGCTTACCGAAACTAACGCGGGCTCTGACGCGTACAAGCCGGAAACGACAGCAGAGGACAAGGGAGACCATTATCTCGTCAACGGCGGCAAGATTTTCATAACGAACGGAAGTTTTGCCGATTACTTCACTACTTTCGTCAAGATGTCCGGCGGAAAGAATGACGGTAAGATGTCAGCCGTGATCATCGAGAAGGATTTCCCGGGTTTCAAGGTCGGCAAGATCGAGGAAAAGATGGGAATAAGGGGTTCTGAAACAGCGGAGCTGATCTTCGAAGACGTAAAAGTCCCGAAAGAGAACCTCCTCGGAAGGGAAGGGTGCGGACTCCTTGTGGGGATGAAAGTCCTCAATACCGGCCGCCTCGGTCTCGGTGCCGCAGCTCTCGGGGCTGCAAAGGAAGCTCTGTCCCTCAGCGCGGCCTATTCGAAGGAAAGGGTACAGTTCGGAAAGAAGATCTCCCAGAACCAGGCGATCCAGTGGATGCTCGCCGAGATGGCTACCGATATCTACAATATGGAATCTATCCTCTATCGCACCGCCTGGATGTACGACGAGGGAATGAACATCACCAAGGAATCTTCGATAGTTAAACTTTTCTGCTCGGAAGCTCTCGACAGGATCGTCGACCGGGCAATGCAGATATTCGGAGGATATGGATTCACCTGCGAATTCCCGATTGAAAGGATGTATCGCGATTCCAGGATCAACAGGATCTTCGAAGGAACAAGCGAGATCCAGAAGATGATCATCGCGCGCGACGTCCTTCACTCCAATGATCTGTAGATGAAGGTCTCTCTGTTAAATCATGGAAAATAGCTGAAGCGATCTGTACTGGATCGCTTCAGCTATATGCTCTTCACATATGATCCGGGCCTGGTCGATATCTGCTATAGTCCTTGCCACCTGGATTATCTTCTTTCTCGTCCTGACACTGAAACGGAACCTTTTCTGCGCGTTTGAGAGAAATGCCTTCGCCCCGCGCGCCATGGGACAGTAATGATCTATCTTTTCCATCTCGACATCGGCGTTTCTGTATCTTCCAGTCTCTTTCGCGTACCTTTCCCTCTGGATGCCAGCCGCTATGATAACACCCTCCTTTAATTGGGCCGAACCGGTCAGCTCGTTTTCACCTGCCCTGTTCAATTCATTTTGAGGAACAGCTGTCACGGATAGATGGATAGCTATCCTGTCGAGAAGCGGTCCGGAGATCTTGGAAAGATACCTTCTGACCTGGATCTCGCTGCAGCGGCACTGGCGGCTGCCACTTCCGAAAAATCCGCAGGGACACGGGTTCATCGCGGCTATGAGCTGAAACTTCGCGGGATACCTGAATGTCGCGTTCGCTCTCGATATGAGTACAGTTCCCTCCTCGACAGGTTGCCTGAGCGTCTCGAGGACGTTCCTCTTGAACTCTGTCAACTCATCGAGAAAAAGGATGCCGTTATGCGCGCGAGTGATCTCTCCCGGAGCGGCGTTCCTCCCTCCTCCTATCAGTCCCGCGTCACTGGCGGAATGGTGAGGCGCTCGAAAAGGCCTCTCATTATCTAGATCCCCCATCGCGGGCCCTTCTACTACACTGCGTATCTTCGCGCACTCGAGAGCTTCATCCTCGCTGAGGGGTGGAAGAATGGAAACGATCCTTCTCACCAGCATCGTCTTCCCCGCTCCTGGAGGCCCGGCGACCAGAAGATGGTGTCCTCCGGCTGCCGCTACCTGCATCGCCCTCTTCGCCACGGATTGCCCGATGACCTGGTTGAAATCAAGGTAACGATTCCTGATGGGAAATTCATCCGCTGCCATCACCGGTCTGCGGATTATGGATCGATCAATGAAATTCAGAACATCGCTGATATCCCTGCAACAGACGATATCCATCCCGCTGACGAATGAAGCTTCCTTTCCGTTTTCAACGGGAAGGATCACGAACCTGTACCCTCGTTTTTTGGCGTGACAGACTATCGGGAGAACTCCCTTGACCGGTTTGAGTCTTCCGTCGAGTGTCAGCTCCCCGAGGAAAATACAGCTCTTGATATTCTTCCCCCGGGCCTGAGCGCTCGCCACAAGGATAGCGACCGCTATCGGCATGTCGAAAGCCGCTCCTTCTTTTCTGACATCGGCAGGAGCGAGATTGATCGTGATCTTCTTCTGTGGGATCTTATACCCGCAGTTCCTCAACGCGGCACAGACCCGTTCCCTGCTTTCCCGAACAGCGGCATTGGGCAGGCCGACGATTGTAAATGATGGAAGCCCTCTGGCAAGATCTACTTCGACATGTACTTCATACCCGTCGATCCCTTCCACAGCACCCGAAGATATCTCTGTGGTCATCACTACCTCCCGCCTGTATCCTCACACGACCCCAGACAATGATTCCAGCGAAAACCCCGGTCTTTTAAAAAAGCGGGGAAGGATGTCCCTCCCCGCTTATTCAAGCCAAGCAAATAATATCATTCACTCCTGATATTATTATTTCTTCTTGGTCTTCGCTTTCGTCTTTGCTTTAGCTTTAGCCTTTGTCTTAGGTTTGGCTTTGACCTTTTTCTTCGCTTTGGCCTTTACTGTTTTCTTGGCCTTGGCTTTTACTTTCTTTTTAGCCTTGGCCTTTACTGTTTTCTTGGCCTTGGCTTTCACCTTCTTTTTGGCTTTGGCCTTGACCTTGACCTTCGCCTTGGCCTTGACCTTCTTCTTGGCTTTGGCTTTGACCTTGGCCTTCGCCTTGGTCTTCGCCTTCACTTTGGTTTTGGCTTTCTTTTTGGCTTTAGCCTTTGTAGCCATCTTGCCCACCCCTTTGAAAAAGTTGAAAGCCCGCCATCGAACAT
>JAFGCX010000025.1 GCA_016932415.1 Candidatus Krumholzibacteriota bacterium | reverse complement strand
TGACCTTTAGATGTCTACGAAACCGTGGGAAGTCCAGATGACAAAAAAATAATTAAGGAATATTACGATTTTCTTTAAAGGCATGACAGGCGTTATTGTAACAATCTGCTCTGTTGTTACGCTTTTCATCTTGATGCAAATAACTGCAAAGGTGAATTGGGAAAATATCTTTAACAAAAAAGTGTAATTGAGGGCTGCCTTGGGTACAAGGCGGGCCAGGATCGCCCCGAGGCTGAAGCTGTGTTATACTGGAGAAAGGGAGAAAGAGTGCAGCTGCACAGGTTCATGAGAAAAATCAAAAATGTTCTGATTCTGAGTTGTTGTATTATTCATCTACTCGCGATTCGAGCAACTACGGAATCACCAAGTGTCACTCTGACCAACCTTGTTGGGCCGTTGTGGATTTGTGAGGATACTTTCTACGCCAGGGAGAACTCGATAGTCTATATTGGATCAGAATATGTGACTGTTGTTGGAGCCACCTGGACACCCGAAACGGCAAAGTTACTAGCGAATGAGATATCGAAGATTACGAGTTCGAAGATCATGGAGGTAGTTAACACTAATTATCATCCGGATAGGGCTGGTGGAAACGCCTATTGGAAAAGTTCAGGGGCTAAAGTGGTCTCGACGCAGATGACATATGATCTACTTAAAAGCGACTGGGAAAGTGTAGTAGAATGGACAAGGCAGGCAATCCCGGAGTATCCGAGTTTGCCCCTGGTACTTCCGACCGAAACGCATTCTGGAGATTTCGAGTTACAGGAGGGTAGAGTGCGCGTGATGTACTTAGGTCAATCGCACACTCCGGATGGAATACTGGTGTATTTCCCGCGGGAAAAGGTACTCTTTGGTGGATGTATGCTAAAGAAACATCTTGGTAACATGAGCTTTGCTAACCTCGATGAATATCCTAAGACTCTAGAGAAACTCAAAGATCTTGGACTTGATATAAAAACGATCGTCGCGGGTCATGGAGTTGCTGTTCATGGACCGGAATTGATAGACCATTATATGGATCTGTTGAAGAATAGAAAATGAATTGTGTGGACGGCCGGTCTTGGTCAAACGAATTTATGAAACATTTTCCTCTAATGCATTGTCCCAATATGTGTGAGGCGCCGTCGGGCGGAATTGGGGTCGAAAAGCAAATTGACTGTCAGCATTTTAGAGGAGGTAAATAATTGAGAACACTTCTTTTTATTTTTGTTCTTTTCTTGTCACAAAACGTTATCGCTCAGGGAGTTAATCCTGAGGATTGGGGACTCAAACAGTTTCATATGGAGAATGAAAGACTCGGTGATATATATTTCTATGTCACCGAGAAGGGAATAAAAGAGAACAAACCTCTGTTGTTCATGGTAATCGGTTGTGGAGGATTACCCACTATGATAGTAGCGCGATGCGGAGAAGAATCTACGCAGATTGGCACGATGCCACCTGACTGGATAACCAGTTTTTCCGACGAATATCATGTTGCTTGTGTGGGAAGGCCTGGAACTCCATTTTGTGATACGGTCACAGTCGAAGAACTTAATCCTCTGGAGATACTTGAAAATTATCAACCGAGCGAGGAATACATCAGCAAATGCGGGATGGAATGGCAAATCGACGCGAGTTCAGTCGTCATAGATTCACTGTGCAACCTGCTGTCTGTTTCCGGAAATAAGGTGATAACCCTTGGGGCCTCCGAGGGAGGCGGTATCGCGTCCCGTCTGGCCGCAAAGAATCCAAGAATTACACATCTTGCCTGCGTTATTAGCGGAGGGCTCAATGAGTTCTATTCCAGCATTATTAATAACAGGATCGAAGCAATGGCAGGAACAATTACACACAGGGAAGCTCAGGCGGCTGTAGATAGCCTGTTCAACATATATAGGAAGATATATGCCGATCCAACGAGCACGGAGAAATCCTGGTATGGGCATCCCTATCGTCGTTGGGCCAGCTTCTGTTCAGATGCCGCTCTGGAATATCTGGTAAACCTGGAGATACCTATTCTCTATGTCAGCGCATCGGCGGACCGAAATGTCCCTGTTCTGCATTCTGATTATGTTATGCTGGAGTTTCTGAGATTGGGAAAAACAAATTTGACCTATCACGTCCTCCCCGGATGCGAGCATTGGCTCCATGAGAAGGTGGTGGAAAACGGTGAGGAGAAATATGAATCTCGTAAAAAAGAAGTGTTCGAAACCGTAAACGAGTGGATATCTTCGAATTAATATATGGAGTGGCGTCTTCATCATTGTTTACAGCTTAGGGCCCCGGCCTGTCACGCCCGTAGCAGAGTGCCTGGTACGCTGGCGCCGTAAGCAACTGAAGAGCATTGTAAGACAAGTCTGAGGATCTTCAATGACGGATGTTTTGAAAAGAAATAAGCGTATTGTTCATGATTATATACAAAATGTCGTCAACACCGGAGATGTGACGCAAATATCCAAATACATATCGCCAGACTATGTTGAAATATACAGGAACAAAAAGCATCCGATGGGGATTGACGGAGCTAAAGAACATATATTGGGAGTCAGGCGGACATACCCTGACCTTAAATTAACGATTGAACGGCAGATAGCTGAAGGTGATTGGGTAGTCACTCAAATCACGGCGCGAGGGACTCACAAGGGAGAATGGCTTGGAATAAAGCCAACGGGTAAATTAGTGGAATATTCTGGTGTAAATGTCGATCGAATTAGTGACGGTTTAATCGTTGAACATGGGGGGGCTGCGAATTTATTAGAACCCCTGTTTGAAATAGGAGCTATTGAGATTTATACTGACAGGGAAACTTAGACTGTCTGGCCGTCGGCCCCGCTTTGTCCCGATTCTAAATTAGTTGACAATGTATGCGCTGGAGTCGAAGTGAGATTTTCATATCGCGCCCCGGTTATGCCGTTGTTCTCGTTATTTGGTGTGGTGTCTTATAGCGTTGGGTTGGATAAGTATCTTGCTTATAAGGTTTAGATCCAGAAAGAGCCAATATGTGTCAAGCATTGCCTGCCCGAAGGTTGTTATGCTATCTTTAATGCGCAAATAAAATCTCTGGAGATGCCCGATTAGACTATTTGGAGGCAATAGGATTCAAGCATATCAGGAAGAGAAGAGCAGGCATGATATATTCGCTCCGTATTGGGCAGTGGGTCTTATTATTCTTGTTGGAACCGGGTTGGCAACGATATGGATTGATTTCGGATCTTTTTGGAAAGGATATGTTTTGGATATGACTGGTCCCGCGTGGAACTACATCTTGTTTCGAGGACTTTTCACGTTTAAAACAGATAACGCTTGGACACGGTTTTTTACTCCGAAAAGCACTTTGTTCATTTTTCTTTCAGTTTGCGTCAGCATTGAGGGAGCACAGTATTTCAGGTTGTACGAGTCCACATACGATCCATGGGACCTTTTAGCCTATGTTTCAATTCTGATTCCACTGTTCTTTTTGGACTCAATTCAGTCGAAACATGATTGTGAGGATTCAGGAGTTAAAATATGAGAGTGCTCGCTCGGAGTAGCTATATCATCATGGTTCGAGTCACGGTAATGGTATTGATCATAATGTTGTTTGGCTGTGGAGACGACAATTCCGTGAATCCATCAAAAAAATCGGATAATCAACTTGTCTTCACGCGGGAAGATGGATCTGAAGTAGAGTTCTCGATTGATGCTAAAACTTACGTATGGTGTGGTCCCTGGGAATCCGGGGCTATACCCGAACCTTCATTGCATGTCTCGTTCGGGAGTTCGCCTCAGACCGGTGGATGGATGCTCAAGGCAGTCGTCGCCGATATTGAGACAGGGGACACACTGCGTTTTCCAAACTATTTTATCTGGGACGAACCGGACAGTGTGCACATATTCCTCTTCGATCCTCCGAACGAACTGGCTACGGACACGGAAGAGTCCGCTGGGTTTATCGTGTTTCACAGTCTGCCATGCCCGGACGGTACGACTGTTGACTTTTCAATCGATGCTGTTATGGGCAGCGAGTATGGAGACATGCCATTTGTCAAAGTCAGCGGACGGTTCACAGCGGAGGTGACCGGTGCTATATCGACTGTCCTCCAGAGCATCCCGGGAAATCGACTGTCGAGCCCTGGTGATGGGTGCAAATAATGAGGAAAATCGCTATAATTATAGTGATACTTCTCACACTTCCAGCGAAGGAAATAGCGGGTTATTGCCGCGAAGTGCGCAGGCGGCGCCCGCGCCTGAAGCTGTCGTCAGGCTGATAGTCGACGGAGGTGATCAAATTGAAAAAAAACTCGCCGGCATGGATGATTATCCCTGCTATGGCATTGATCGCAGGCTGTAATGGTGACTCAGGGACGATTCCAGGCGAAGAAATTCAACCAACGACAAATTTCACGCTGAGAGTTGAACGTACAAATGAATTTGCCGTGGAATTGTTCAAGAATGTCAGGGAATCAGAGGATAACCTGATCGTTTGTCCACATAGTGTTTCTGTCGCGTTTGCGTTGCTCTATGCTGGCGCAAGAGGAGCCACTGAAGTTGAGATATCAGATGTGCTGAAATTTCATTATCCGCAGGAAAACGGTTTTCATTCGTCAATGTCATTGCTCAATGAACAGATCTGTTCAAGGGGTGGAGCGAATCCCGAAGAATTCAAGGTATGGATGGCAAACGGATGCTGGATAGACCGGAGTTTTTCTATCCTTCAATCATACCAGGACACTTTAGTTTATTATTATGAAACTGAAATGGACACGGTCGATTTTTCCAACCATCCTGAAGAAGCTCGTTCCACCATAAATGATTGGGTGTATGAAAATACGAATGAACAAATTGAAGATGCTTTTCCTCCCGAATGCATTAATTCAGCCACGCGCCTTGTGTTATCAAATGTATTTTGTTTCGAGGCGCAATGGCTGCAATGTTTTGATCCTGAATATTCAAGTAACAGAGTATTTACAAGACTTGATGGAAGCACAATATCTGTCATGACAATGGCGGGAGAAAGCCATTTCGATTATTTCGATGGCGATGGGTACAAAGCTTTGAGATTGCCTTATAAGGGAGATAGCGTATCAATGCTGTTGCTTCTACCTGATGAAGGTAATTATTCAGATTTTGAAGATTCTTTAGATGGAAAACTCATTACATCCATCTATGATTCTTTGAATTCAACATTTATTCATGTTGATCTTCCCAGATTTCATATCGATACAGCTTTATCGCTTAAAAGTGTGCTGGAATCGATGGGTATGACATCAGTATTTTATCCTGGGGCGAATTTATCAGGAATTGATGGAATTGATGATGGATCTCCATGGGTCGGTGATGTTATTCATAAAACATCAATGTATTTGAATGAGTATGGAACTTATTTATACAGCGCCACAGGAATAGTCTTGTTTGTTTGTGAGCTTCCAAGGTTCAGCGCAGATCGACCTTTTATTTTCGCGGTTATAGATGAACCGAAAGGGGTGATATTATTTATCGGAAGAGTAATGGATGCAAATGGGTATTGGTGGCCATTAGTATTTTAACAGCAGGCCCATTATACGCTCAACAACCAGGATTCCAGGATGCCATGCTTGACCAGTTGGTTGGAAAGTGGCTTATGCAGGGTACGATTGCGGGAAACGAGACCAGACATGATATTGAGGCGAAATGGGTACTTGGACATTATTACCTGCAGCTGAATGAAGTATCCCGGGAGATGACTGTCGACGGTGAACCTGAATATGAAGCCACGGTGCTTATCGGCTGGGACGATACCTCAGATCAGTACGTATGCCTGTGGCTTGATAACACCGGAGGAAGTGGTCTTTCTTCGGGAGTAATCGGCCGCGCGAAACGTGAAGGAAATCAGCTGCCGTTTGTGTTCAGACTGCCTGATGAAAGTATAATCTATAATACATTTACCCGCGATCCGGATAACGATACCTGGGAATGGCTTATTGATTCGGAGGAAAACGGTCAACGTAAAATATTCGCAAGAGTCAAACTGATAAGACAATAATGATGGAGTCATATAATATCACTGCCGGCAGCGATCATTACTCCTTCAGATGCCGGTCCATGAAACTTGTTATAGTCTCGAACAGGTGAGTCCTGGTCGCTTTGCCGGTGATGCTGTGCTTCTTTCCAGGGTAGGTCATCATCTCGAACGGAATCACCCTGTCCTGAAGCTCCTTGAAGAGCCGCGTACTGTTGGTGAACAGGACGTTATCATCGGCCATGCCGTGTACCACCAGCAAAGGCCCCCGGAGAGCATCCAACCAGGGAAATACTGATGTCGCTTCGTACCCGTCGCTGTTTACGCCAGGCAGGCCAAGGTAGCGCTCGGTATAATGAGTGTCGTAAAGCCGGTAATCGGTGACCGGAGCGACCGACGCGCCAGCGTGAAACAGGCCGGGAACTTTCGTCATGGTCATAAGGACCATGTACCCGCCGTAGCTCCAGCCGAAGATACCTATGCGCTCAGGATCGACGTACGGCAGGGTCGCAAGGAATCTGGCGCCGGCCGCCTGGTCGTCGACTTCTATCTTTCCCAACTGCCCGTAGATCGGATCGTCGAACTTCTTTCCCCGATGTCCCGTGCCCCGGTTGTCCAGAGTGAAGACGACATATCCATGCCGGGCGAGATATTGCGAATACAGGCTCCAGACTCCGCGCCAGTTGTTGTATACCTGCTGGCCGCGTGGCCCACCGTAACAGTCGACGAATACGGGGTATCTGCGATCGGGATCGAAAGGTACCGGCTTGATGATGCTATAGTAGAGGTCCTGGCCGTCTTCGGCCTTCAGGGTCCCGAACTCCACTTTGGCGTGCCGGCGGGAGTACGGAAAATACGGGTGTTCTTCGGAAAGAGCGTTTTCCTCCAACCAGGTGATCCTTGTGCCATCGGCCCTGTGCACGCTGACCTGGGGGGGCGTATCGGTGTTCGAGAACTTGTCGATGTATATGCTGCAGTCTTCGGCGAATTCCAGGTAATGGACACCGCTTCGGGAAGTTATCCGCCTCGGGCTATCAGGATCCGAGCCGTCGAGGGCAGCGGTGTAGAGATGTCTCTCAAGGACGGTCTCTTTGGTTGCCATGAAATACACGAGCCCCGCTTCTTCATCGACACCGAGCAGCTTTTCCACGCACCAGTCACCTTTTGTCAGCCGGGTCAGGACCCCGCTATCCGTATCACACACGTAGAGGTGTGGAAATCCGTCGCGGGCACTTTTCCATACGAACCCCTGGCTCTTCTTCAGGACGCGCAGGTCTTCGTGAAGCTCGACCCAGGTATCGCTGACTTCCCGCATGAACCGGTTCGCTTCGCCGCTGCGCACGTTGGCCAGCAGCAGGTCAAGGCTCTGCTGGTTACGCGATTGACGCTGGACTATCAGGTGTTCACCGTCGTACCAGTCGACGCGCGCGAGATAGATATCCTTTTCTGCACCCAGATCGATCCAGGTGATATCGCCGGCCTTTTTACCGGCGATCGTGACCACACCAAGGCCTACCAGGACGTTCGGATCGCCGGCAGCCGGATAACGCTGCTCGGTCACTACAAAATCCTCGGCATTGATCTCGTAACGCTTTGCCACCGGTACGGGGGATTCGTCGAACGTCTCGAAGGCGATATACTTCTCATCGTCTGACCACCAGTAACCGGTGAAGCGGTGCATTTCCTCCTGGGCCACAAACTCGGCCATACCGTTGGAGACGACGCCTCCGCCACCCTTGGTCAACTGATGCTCACCGCCAGTGGCGCGGGTTATCACGAAAAGGTCCTTGTCGCGTATAAAGGAAACAAAATTACCGAGGGGAGAAAAGCGGGCATCCGTTTCGAATGCGCCTGTCTCGGTCAGCCTGGTCATCGCCTTTTCAGGCGGCAGGGTCAGATCATAAAGATAAATATCGCCGGCAAGCGGAAACAGCAGTGCCGTGCCGTCTTCGGACCAGCTGTACTCGACTATTCCACTGAAGGCAGAGATCCTCTGCCTCTCGCGGCGGGCTCTTTCCTCCGCTGACAGCTTCACCTCACCAGGCAACAGCACCTGGGAATCTACAAGCAGCCGGGAGACTCCGTCAGCGATATTGTATTCCCAGAGATCGAGCTGCGCGGCGTCTGTATCCTTACCCTTGAGAAAAGTCACCCGCGAACCGTCAGGGGAGATCTTCAACGAGCGCGGACTCGGTCCACTGAGACTCGGGTCGTCAAAAATACGCTCGATAGTCAATCTGGCGGCTTCCTTCTCCGCTATGGCTGACAATGGTAAGATCGATATAAATAACAGTATTAACGCGGGAGTAATAAGATGGACGTGGCGCATTTTCGTTTCCTCTTTCTGCTTGACGGGTTGAACTCTGTTCAGAGGAGAATATCACATCTGCGGGATGGAATTCCAGTGAAAGAGGGGAATTGGGTATTAGGATAAGACTTGTATTGTGTGCCCTGGTTTAAATAAAATCTATCATTCAGATGGAGAAGAATATTATGGCTGTCAGGCGAATACGTTTGCGGTTGTTCCTCATTCGTTGTGGTCCCGTGAAGAGTGGCTGCGGCAACGGTGAGGCCATTGACAAGACCCCGCGGCGGGCGATTGTCGCCTGCTGGAAAAAGAAGGATCTGCAATGAAATCACTCATACTCAGGATCGCCATCGCGATAGTATTGTTGATGCCGCCAGGGCTGCATCTGATCTCCTGTTCATCCGCGACGGGCACCGATGACGAGGGCATCGCGCCCGGGGCCATAACCGACCTGGCAGTCGTTTCGATCACAGACACGACGGCCACCCTGACATGGACGGCCACAGGCGACGATGATAATGAAGGAACGGCCGCGCTGAACGTACAGATCCCGGCCCTGGTGGCGCAAGGAGTATCGGTGCAGTATTAATGAATCACCTACATGAAATGCAATATGTGAACAGGGAGAATATGTGAGTAATGTCCGGATGTTCATAACAGGGATCCATGGTATCAGCAAGAGGAGTTGGGAATGTCAAGGGCGGTAAATGTCGATAGATGTTTCGAAAAATTCAGCGATACGTTTTCGCCAAAGATCATTGGCGAGTTGAACGGTCAATATGTTATGATTGTACGGCTGGAAGGCGACAAAGTGCCGTGGCATGCGCATGCCGGCGAGGATGAGATGTTTTTCGTGCTGGCTGGTGTCCTGGAGATCATTGAGACGGAGAAGAAGACAACATTGCAGGCCGGAGAGTTCTATATCGTCCCAAAAGGAGTGGAACATCGAGTCGTTCCCCGGGGGCATGTCCGTCTGATGCTGTTTGAACCGGCAGGCATCTCTCACACCGGCAATGTCAAATCGGAGATAACCAGAGAAAAGTTTGACCGGCTTGAATGGTAGAGGAATGCATCAGAAAGGGTGAATCGAAGTTGCCGCGGAGTTGATAAAACTTCCTGGTAGTGGATGACCGCGCATGAAGAATAAAACCAGTTTCATAAAATATATCCAGTCATGGTCGATTATCATCATAATAACTATCGGTGTGAGCATAATCACCATTGACGTAATCGATTCTTACCAGGATTTCAATATTCGAGCGGATCAAATGCGCGAAGATCATATTGATCGTCAAAAACAGATAATCAAGCGTGAGGTCGAACGCGTTGTCGATATGATCCTTTATGAAAAAGAGCAAAGCGAAGATCAGGTAAAATCAAAAATTGAATCCAGGGTCTATGAAGCGTGCGCGATAGTCCAAAATATTTATCAGGAAAATAAAAACAGCAAAAACGAGGATGAAATCCAAAAAATAATATTAAACACGTTGACTCCGATCCGGTTTGAACAGAATCGAGGATACTATTTTATCATTCGTGTCGATGGAGTTGCGATATTGTTTCCTGGCAAATCCGATTTGAACGGTAAAAATCTGTTATTAGAACAGTATCCGGAAATACGAAGCATCACAAAAAATATGATTGATATCGTGGAGCAGGCTGAAGAGGGTTTTTATCAATACTACTGGAAAAAGCCGGATGCTGAAGGTGATGATTTTAAAAAAATATCTTTTGTAAAGCGGTTGAATCTGTACGGGTGGTTTATAGGAACAGGCTTGTATATTGATGATGTTACAAAACGGATAAAGGAAAACCTTCTCCTGGACATCAGCAGGATCCGGTTTGGCAAAGAAGGATATATTTTCGTCAACAAGTTTAACGGCGATGCTCTGGTGTCAAACGGAAAACTTTTGGCCGGAACGCAAAAGCTCTGGGAGGTCTTTGACGCTGATCCAGAAAAAATGAAAAACATTTTTGACAAAGAGTACAAAGCCGCGCATATACCCGATGGTGATTATATTTATTATTCGTTTTATAAACTGACCGATATGACGAAGGATTCGCCAAAAGCTTCTTTTATCTACGGGATTCCGGAATTGGAATGGATTATCGGAGCCGGCGTCTATCTTGATGATGTTGAAACAGAAATCGCACTGATTCAATCAGGGCTGAACGATAAAATCAAATCGAGGATCCTTCAATCGCTTCTGATTACTATCAGCGTAGTAGCGTTGTTGCTTTTTATATTCAGCAGGCTGAACCGAAGACTTAAAAAAGATTTCAATCTGTTCAGCTTGTTTTTCAATCGGGCGGTATTTTCCGACGATCCGATCGACAGGGGTGTAATACAGTTTGCCGAACTTGACCAGATGGCAGAAAATGCCAACAAGATGATAATGGATCGCAGGCAGGCCGAAGAATCTCTTCGCAAAAGCGAAGCGAACCTCCGCGCGGTATTTGAAGCGGCAAAGAATGTAGCCTTTGTAAAGGTCGAAGGGGACAGTGAAAATGGGGAAATAGTCGATTTCAGCCCCGGGGCCCAGCAGATATTCGGATACGCGGCGGAAGAAGTCCTGGGCAAGCCGATCATGATCCTTTATTCACGGGAGGAAATCGATAAAGTAGCCTGGTGTTTTAAAGAAATGAATGAATACAGAAAAAGCTGCAGCGGAGAATCGACGCTGGAAAGGAAATCAGGAGAAACATTCCCCTCGCTTTTTACGGCGCACCCGGTTTTTGACGATGATGGGATAATGGCAGCGGTTATCTGCGTGTTCATAGATATAACACAGCGAAAAAAGGCCGAAGAAGAATTGAGAAAGACAGAAAATTTGAAAAGTGTCGGTATCCTGGCAGGGGGAATAGCACACGATTTCAACAATATCTTGATGGGGCTGTTCGGGAATATTTTGCTGGCTAAAGAAGAACTTCCCGAAGATCACCCCGGCTTCAAACCGCTTGAAGATGCCGGAAAATCAATGGATCGGGCGATCCGGCTCGCAAAGCAACTGCTTACTTTTTCCAAGGGAGGGGCGCCCGTAAAGGAGAGGGTCAACCTGGACACGCTGATAGAGGAAGTCGTTCGGTTTGATCTTTCGGGCAGCAATGTATTACCGGTTTTTAAGCATGGAGATGACCTTTGGCCGGTCGAGGCGGATAGAGGACAAATACAACAGGTTTTTTCCAACCTCACGATAAATTCCAAACAAGCTATGCCGGATGGAGGTCATCTATATATCACAATGGTGAATGTCGATATTTCAGCAAACGAGATCCAGGGGCTGGACGAAGGAAAATATATCAAGATAACCGTGGCAGATGAAGGTATTGGAATCGACCGGAATCATCTTGGCCGGATATTCGATCCTTATTTTACTACGAAGCACGCGGGTAACGGGTTGGGTCTCACAACGGTCTATTCAATCATCAAGAGCCATGGTGGAAGCATCAGTGTCGATTCAAAACATGGTAAAGGCGCGACCTTCAAGTTGTATCTGCCCGCATCTGATCAATCTCTGTTGATCGAAAAAGGGCGACCTTCTTCAAAAAGTATTAAAATAGATCAAACCACCAGAGTGCTTGTCATGGATGATGAAAAGATGATATGTGATGTCGTCTCGCGAATGCTCAAAAATGAAGTCTTTGCAATTGAGACGGCATTGGATGGCATGCAGATGCTCAAGATATATAAAGACGCGATGGATGCCGGCGAGCCTTTTGATGTTGTTATCATGGATCTTACGATTCCAGGAGGAGTCGGTGGAAAAGACGCGATCAGGGAGATCCTCAAGATCAATCCTGAAGCGAAGGTAATCGTCTCAAGCGGATACGCCAATGATCCTGTTATGGCAAACTATTCTGAATATGGTTTCAGGGGTATAGTTGCCAAGCCATATAAAAAGAAAAAACTTTTGGAAGTGTTGAGCCATGTGTTGACAAAATAATTGGACTCAAACTGCTGAAAAGGGGGGAATAACGAAAAGGACAGTTGGATCCGTAAGGGGCGAGTCACTTATGAATATTTCTGACGGGATGTTTAATTTCGGCAGCACATTTCCTTCGAAAATTAAAGATCGAACAAGTGAATGCGGGGGTCGACCATGGGTATTGATAATAATATACTCCAGGCGATAGGGAACACTTCCATCGTGCGACTGCGAAAGGTAGTTCCGCCAGGCTGCGCGAAAATCTTTGTGAAGCTGGAATGGGAAAATCCGACGGGCAGCATGAAAGACCGGGCCGCGCAGGCGATGATCTCAAGAGCGGAGGAAGATGGCAGGTTGAAACCAGGGGATACTGTTATCGAATACACTGGAGGAAGCACTGGTGTTTCGCTAGCTTTGATATGCGTGGCTAAAGGGTACAAGCTTCATATTATCACTTCCGACGCGTTCAGCAGGGACAAGTTGAACCAGATGTCGGCTTTCGGGGCCGAGCTTACCCTTGTACCGAGCGAAGGCGGACGCACCACAAAGAAATTGATTCTCGATATGATCGAAACGGCCAGGGAATCAAGCAGAAAACCGCATACTTACTGGACAGACCAGCTCAACAATACTGACAGTATCGCTGGATATTATCCTCTTGCTGAAGAGATATTGAGCCAGACAGATGGCGAGATAGACGCTTTTGTCCAGTCTGTGGGTACCGGGGCTTCGTCTCGTGGAGTAGCGACGGTGCTGAAGCGATATAATCCCGGGATCAGGGCAATAGCCGTCGAGCCCGGTGAATCAGCCGTATTGTCGGGCGGAGAAGCCGGCCCCCACAAGATCGAGGGTGTTGGGATTGGTTATAAGCCTCCGCTGTGGGATCCAGGCCTGATCGATGAGACTGTCGCGGTCAAAACTGAAGAGGCGAAAGAAATGACCAGGCGCCTGGCCCGGGAGGAAGGTCTTTTCGCAGGGACGTCGTCAGGGGCGAATGTCACCGCGGCCATCCGGGTGGGGGAAAAATTGGGCCCGGACGCCTGCGTTGTCACCTTGATGGTCGATTCGGGGCTTAAATATCTCAGTACAGATGTCTATGGCAACTAAACCCTTTTCGGGCTGGATCGTCATACGCGGTATCGCAGAGGCAGGCCAGTGAAGATAATTGCCGCCACCCTGATCATAATTGTCGCTACGGGAGTTTTCGCGCAGAATCCGGATTCTACCCTCACAGGCCGGCTTGTCGAAGCCGCGATCGAGCGTACTCGACACGGCGTGACCTACGATGGGGCATACAGGGCTATCGCTTATCCCGGGGGAGATGTTCCGGATAGTATCGGCGTCTGTACCGATCTGATCATCCGGACCTATCGAGCTGTTGGAATCGACCTGCAGGAAATGGTCCACGTCGACATGACCGGCGCGTTTGATGAATATCCGGACTTTTGGGGGTCGGGCAGCCCCGATCCCAATATAGATCACAGGAGAGTCCCGAATCTCCAGGTATTCTTCCGACGGCATGGAGAAGTACTGGGAATCAGCACAGACCCTGGCGACTACTCTGCGGGAGATATCGTGACATGGATGTTGCCCGGTGGCCTGCCTCATATAGGTATTGTGACATACGAGCGCTCACCTGACGAAAAAAGGCCACTGATCGCCCACAACATTGGCAGAGGGCCGGAGATCGCCGATATGCTCTTCGACTATCCGGTCACGGGACATTTCAGATATATCCGGTGATCGCCGCGAGCCAGAGGGAAAATATGCTGCTGAAGTACTATGACGATTGGAAGAAGAACTGACCAAAGAAGACTTCCCGCGCCTCAAGATTCTTATATATGAATATCGATGAAATCTGGCATAATGCGGATTACTGACCGGATCCATGCAGCAGAAAACAAAGCGGGGAATTAAGAATAAGGAGAATTCATATGCAGCCAGACGCTAGAGATCTTATCGAGATTGCCGGCATTACCATGGTTCCGATCGGACTTTATGATGCTCCGGAAAAAGAACCTTTCGCACCGTTCGCCGAACCGGGACGGTGTTTTTTTTCCTCCTATCAAGACTGGGCAGAAGGGAAAAGCATCATCGTTTCCGAGGATAATATAAAGTGTCCGGGAGGCGGGTACTGGCTTTGCGGAGTAGAGTCGATGCCGCGCGACAATCTGGTGAAATTCCTCGCTGAAAAGGAAGGCCTGAAATCTTCCCCTGCCATCATAGAGAAGTGGCTTGAAAATCAATCCCCATACAGGAAACAGCACAAGTATATCGTGATCGGACCTCTCAAAGAAAATCAGTATGATTACCTGAGAACGGTAACTTTTTTTGTTAATCCCGATCAGCTAAGCCTGCTGCTTACCGGAGCGGAATACCACAATGCTTCACCGGGAGGGTTTCCAGCGATCTCTTCTTTTGGATCAGGTTGCGGCCAGATGGCAGCGCTATTAGGCGATCTGGATCTTCCGAAAGCGATCATCGGCGCGACGGATATTGCCATGAGAAAGTTCCTACCGCCGGATCTACTTGCCCTTACCGTCACAAAACCGATGTTCAAACAGCTTTGCAATCTGGATAAGGACAGTTTTCTTTACAAGCCTTTCTGGAAAGAGTTAAGGCAGTCCAGGGTGAAGACCGTAAAGGGAGAGTAAAAAGTGGTCAAAGCGATTTTGATTAACATGCTGTACATTCTCGCGCTGATCAATCCCGTCAGCAAGGTGTCGATGCTCTCGGTATTCGCGTCCGAGGAGGAACGGAAGGAAATAATCCCCGTCGCCATAAAATCCACCATCGTAGCCTTTCTTATCCTGATGCTTTCGATGGTAGCCGGAGAATTTATTCTGAGAAAGATCTTTCACATAGATTTTTATTCGTTGAAAATAGCGGGAGGGATCGTTCTGTTCTGGGCTGGATTCGGAGCTCTCAGTAAAGGTGTCTTTTTCAGGCAGGATGGGCACGACAGGTTTTCCGACATTTCTATCGTTCCTCTTGCCTGTCCAATGATAGCAGGTCCGGCGACTATAACGGTGATGATCACGATGAGCATAAACCAGGGAGTCATCGTGACTTCACTCTCCACTCTGTCTGCCCTCGCGGTCAATATGATCCTTATGTTCATGTCATTTTCGATCAGCAAAGGCCTCGCGAAATTCAATATTCTTGGAGCCCTGATACGATTGACCGGGCTGATAGTACTTTCAATGAGCGTCCAGATGATACTTGATGGTATAAGGCTGTGGATGGCAAAATGACAGAGATATAGAAATGCGTCAGAGGAGGAAGTTATGAGAATATCCATTGCCGGGGTTCTGCTGCTTCTGCTGCCGGGGTGCCTGGGGATTCCAGAGAATGTCAGTCCGGTCGAAGGTTTCGAACTGAACAGGTATCTTGGAAAATGGTATGAGATCGCCCGCCTTGATCATTCGTTCGAGAGGGGCCTTGATAATGTCACCGCCGAGTATTCGATGCACGATGACGGCGGCGTAAAAATAGTCAACAGAGGATTCTCCGTCAGCAGGAAGAGTTGGAAAGAAGCGGAGGGGAAAGCTTACTTCGTTAAGCAGGAGAGTACCGGATACCTGAAAGTATCGTTTTTTGGACCGTTTTACGGGTCGTATGTCATTTTTGATCTGGACAGGGAAAACTACCAGTATGCTTTTATTTCAGGGTCGGACAAATCGTACCTCTGGTTTTTGTCGAGAACGCCTGAAGTTGAAAAGGATTTGATCGACATCTTCGTCAGGAAAGCGGATTCACTCGGGTTTGAAACAGACAAGTTGATCTATGTAAAACAGGACAGGTCGATTCAGCCAGTCGAGGAGCGGTGATTGATGATGAAAGGAAATATCGAGCGAAAAAGCAAAAAAAGGATCATTGTTATAAACGCGGTCCTTTTCGCCGCTTTATTCGGGCTGATCTCTTTCAACAAAGAAGTCTTAAGACCCTCTTTCTCCCACATAACCGCGTTGAGATTATTGACCGGTTGTCTGCCGAATTTCCTGGCCGCGTGGCTTATAAGCCTCGCTTTCGTGAACGCAATTCTGACAAGGGACCCGAAATATGGAAGATTGTTCGTGTGGATCAGTTCCGTTCTTATATTCATAATTCTGGCGATAGAGGAGATAAAGCCGATGTGGGGAGCGAGTACGCACTTTGATCCGTATGACATAATCGCAAGTGCCGCCGGCTCTTTGCTGGCAATCGTTATTTACGAATCGATCATGTTTGTAAAAAGCAGGCAGGGTGAAGCCAGGATGGATTCAATCCTTTAATCAGGCGGGTCATGATGAAGAAAAGGATGATAAGAATGCTCTGCAATGGCGAGGAAAGGAACGCAGACTTTGAATAAGATCAGACAGTGAGCTGTAAAAAGGCTGATCATCGGAGGTAAATGACCAATGGATCCAACCAGGCTTGATTTCTGGATAGCGGTAGGACTGGCAAGTCTCTGCGGAGCGCTGATTGGTATTGAACGTCAGCTTCGCGGGAAACCTGCCGGCATTCGCACAAGTATTCTGATCTGTCTCGGCACGATGCTGTTCGTCCGTCTCGGAAGCGTGACGGCCGGTTCAACGGGTGATCCAGCGAGAGTACTCGGGCAGGTCGTCACGGGTATCGGATTCCTCGGAGCAGGCGTGATGCTGGCGCGCGAAGGGTTGATACAGGGGGTCACTTCAGCGGCGGGGATCTGGATGCTCGCCGCGATAGGAGCAATGATAGCTCTGGAGTACAATATGGCCGCAATTATCGTAACGCTTCTGGTGCTGATCGTCCTTGTCGGAGTCTTTCTGATTGAGAACGTCGTTCTCCATCTGAGGAGGGGAGATTACGCGAAAAGAGTCGAGAAGCATGGGTCGGAGGATGAGTAGGATGGGGCGAAAAGCTCGAAAAGAGAGTTTTAAATGATCGAATTCGATTTTCCCGTCGGATATCGCGAGTTCCACAGAAAGCAGCTTTTTAACTTCCAGCTTAACAGGTGGTACTCGCTGGGGTACGCGAGACGCGAGGATATGGAAAAAGCGGGAAGGAAAATCAGGAGCTTCAAAGACTGGAAAAACGTGATGGTAAGCCTGGGTGAGGAAGCGCTTGGAGAAGAGAGGCTGATCAACGCGGCTTTTTATTATCGAGCGGCCGAATTCTATATAAAGGCCAGGGACTCCGAAAAAGATAAGGTATATAACAGGTTCCTCGATCTTTTTGACACCGCCTTCGCGAGTGAAAAGATCGAGAGACTGACGGTGCCTTACGAAGGCGCTTTCCTCCCGGTAATGAGGATCCCCCCGGCAGCTGGAAAAAAAGGCACGATCCTGATGCACGGGGGATTCGATTCATTTATCGAAGAGTGGTTTTCAATGATGAAATATTTTTCGGAACTTGGCTACGAGGTGATAGGGTTCGAAGGTCCAGGACAGGGTGCGGCATTGAGAAAATACGGATTGCCTCTGATATACGAATGGGAAAAGCCTGTCAGCGCGGTCATAAACTATCTTGATACCGGGAGATGCACACTTATCGGCCTGTCGCTCGGTGGGTGGTTATGCTTGAGGGCCGCGGCGCTTGAACACCGGATCGAACGAGTGATCTCGTCCGGACACGCGATCGATTATATGAAAAGCATGCCGCCGGTACTCAGGCATCTTCATCTGTGGTGCATCGAACATTGCAGGGATTTCATGGATAAGATGGCCACGATGAAATTCGAAAAAAGAGATGGCATGGCCCCGTGGATGGTAGATCATTTGAAGTATATTACCAGGAAAGACAAGCCTCTCGATGCTCTCCAGATATACCTCGATCTTAACGAACAGAATATTCATTCCGACCTGGTCACTCAGGATGTTCTCCTGATGACGGGGAGAGACGATCATTTCATTCCTTTCAAGATGCTTGACATGCAGATAAAAGCGTTGAAGAACGCGAAAAGCGTGACAAGCAGGGTATTCACGAAAGAAGAACAGGGCCAGAATCACTGCCAAGTCGGCAATATCGGCCTTTCGCTCGAGGTTATGGCAGAATGGATAGCGACAACTTGAATCAACCCCAGCCTCGATCGGAAACAGATTTTTAATGATAGGTTTCGCGAAAGGTGATATATTGAACGGGTAACAGGGGGATATATTATCATGAAAAACGGATCGTCTATCGGTCAGGTCCTGATCGTTTTCGGTAGTGTTGTGATCATCGCCGCCCTTATTCATATTCTCAATCACCTTTCAGACCAGGCCATATACCAAGTCGGCTTTCCGGGAGTAATAGCGGGGCTTGCGATTTTCCTGATCGGCTTCAAAATGAGCAAGGGAATCTCCAGGGACAGGTCCTGAGAAGCGAGAATTGCGATGAAAAAAGCTGGGATTCGAAGTGAAGCGGGAAAACATATCCGGGGAGCGCTTCCCACGGAAATATATCGGAAATTTTTCGATGAATCCCCCGATGGATTGCTTGTAACCAGCGCTGATGGGAAGATAATTGCCGCTAACCGGCGGGGAACCGAGTTGACAGGGTATTCCAGCGAGGAACTTCTCTCGCTCACGATCGAAGATCTTTTGATCCCTGAAAATACAACAGGTGACGGGGTAGGAGAAGGTTTTTTTAAGACCGACGAAGCCAGCACCGTTGAATGCACGATAATGAGAAAGGATGGCACCCTTTTTCCAATCGAATTCAGCACTTGGATCAAACAGGATCAGAACCTGCTGGTAATCCTCCATGATATAACGGACTGCATGCACACCGAATCGGCCAACCGAGCCTTGCAGCAACAGCTCTTAAACATCATAGAATTTCTACCCGACGCGACATTTGTTATCGATCAGGATAGACGGATCATAGCATGGAACCGCGCCTGCGAAATCATGACAGGCGTAAGTAAGAAAGCGATGCTCGGCAAAGGTGATCATGCTTATGCCGAACCATTTTTTGGAGAAAGACGTCCTATCCTTATCGACCTGCTCGACCTATCGTTTCCCGAAATGGAGAAAAATTACAAGTACGTCAGGCGGGAACGTGATTCGATCTATGCCGAGTCGTTCATTCCACGTCTGAGGAACGGAGAGGGTGCCCACCTGTGGGGCGTTGCCGCGCCTATATTCGACAAGGAAGGAAATCGTTCGGGAGCGATCGAAACTGTCCGGGATATCACAGAGCAGGAAAATATAAAACAGGCATTGCTCGAGAGCGAACTGAAGTACCGGACTTTGTTCGAGACTGCGGGTGACGCGATCCTGCTTATGCGCGGAGACCGGTTTATTGACTGTAACGCGAAGACTCTTGCCATGTTTGGATGCGGGAGGGATGAGATAATCGGTGTTCCTCCATATAAATTTTCTCCAGACGTTCAGCCTGATGGCCAGAATTCGAAAAAGAAAGCTCTTGAGAAAATCAGGCTGGCAAATGAAGAAGGACACCAGTTTTTTGAATGGGAACACAGACGCCTGGACGGAACACGGTTCATGGCAGAGGTAAGTCTCAACCAGTTGGAACTCGGCGGAGAGGTACTTGTTCAATCGATAGTGCGGGATATAACGAACCGAAAAATAACGGAAGAGCAGCTTGCCGAGAGCGAACGGAAATACCGCGAGCTTGTCGAACAGGCCAATAGTATAATCCTTCGCTGGAATTCCGAAGGAGAGATCACTTTTCTCAATGAGTTCGGCCAGAGTTTCTTTGGTTATTCCACCGGCGAGATAACAGGGAAGCATGTAATAGGAACAATCGTTCCCACGACTGAAAGTGATGGACGCGATCTGAGACTGTTGATGGAGCAGATATGCGCCGATCCGAAAGAATTCGAACAGAATATTAATGAGAATATCCGGCGCAATGGCGAACGGGTCTGGATCAGCTGGACCAACCGGGTCGTACTGGGACCTGATGGCCAGGTCTCGGAAATACTCAGCGTAGGCACTGACATAACAGAGCGCATAAGAGCGAATGAAGAGATCCGTCGCCTGCATCAGGATCTGCAGCGGCATGCCGCGGAGTTGGAACACCGGGTTGAAGAGCGTACTGCTGAACTGGAAATAGCCCTGGATCACGCGGAAGAGTCGGACCGCCTTAAATCGGCATTTCTCGCGACGATGTCGCATGAGCTGCGCACACCGCTCAATTCCATAATCGGATTCTCGGGGATCCTGCTCATGGGCCTGGTCGGAACGTTGACTCCCGAACAGAAAAAGCAGCTTGTAATGGTACAGGAAAGCGCGCAACATCTTCTCGATCTGATAAATGACGTTCTCGACATCTCAAAGATAGAAGCAGGCCATGTCGAACTTGCGTATGAGGGATTCGATATGCGGGAAGTCATACGCGACAGCATTCAGAAAATCAACCCGCTGGCTGATAAAAAGGGATTGAAAATCACCGAAATGGTCAATCCGGATATTGGAATGATAAAGGGTGACTCAAGACGTGTGCAGCAGGTGTTATTGAATCTGCTCAGCAACGCGGTCAAATTCACCGAGCGGGGAGAAGTCCGGATCGAATGCTCGTTCGCGGACGGGTTTCTGAAAACGCGGATAACAGATACGGGAATAGGCATCAAGGAGGAAGATATCGAGACTCTCTTCAAACCATTCCGTCAGGCAGATACCGGCACAACGAGGAAGTATGAAGGGACAGGTCTTGGGCTATCGATATCCAGGCGACTGGCAGAGTCGATGGGAGGTAGCATCATTGTCGAGAGCGAGTACGGAAAAGGCAGCTGCTTTATATTTACATTACCTGTTGAAAGGGCTGAAGCATGAAACCCACGATCCTGTTGATCGAGGACAATGAAAAAAACGCATATCTTATCTCATTTATACTTAAAAATTCCGGATATAGAGTAGTGGAAGCGATGGATGGAAAAACAGGCATTTCAATGGTCCGCGAGATCGTCCCCGATCTGATCCTGCTCGATATACAGCTGCCCGTTATGGATGGATATGCTATCGCGCGAGAACTCGCGCGCGATCAGAAGCTCAAAAAAATCCCCATTGTTGCGGTCACTTCGTACGCCATGCCTGGTGACAGGGAACGTATTATGGACGCGGGATGCGCCGGGTATATCGAAAAGCCGATCAATCCCGCGACATTCGTCTCAGAGTTCGAAAAGTACCTGCCTGCCGGGAAAAAGGCCGCGGGGAAGGGAGAAAGCGATGGCTAGATTACTCATTGTCGATGACGACGAGCAAAATCTTTATATGTTGCAGGTCCTTCTTTCTGCCAACGGGTTTCAGGTCGATCAGGCTTCAAACGGAAAAAAAGCACTGGAACAAGCGAGGCTTAATCCACCGGATATGATAGTCAGCGACATCCTCATGCCGGTGATGGACGGGTATGCCCTCTGCCGTGAATGGAAGCGGGACGAGAAACTGAAAGAGATTCCCTTCATATTTTATACAGCGACTTATACCGATCCTAAAGATGAAGAGTTAGCTCTCAACCTTGGAGCCGATCGATTCATAATCAAACCTACCGGACCGGATAAGTTTCTCGCGATCCTTCTTGAGATACTGGAGAATTTCGAGACGAAAAAGCCGGTCGCGAATAAGCAGGTTATGGAAGAGTCGGTATTCTATAAAAATTACAATACTGCTCTCATCCGCAAGCTGGAAGAAAAAATGCTTGAGGTCGAGGAGTCGAACCGCAGCCTGGAACAGGAGCTTATAGAACGCAAGCGGCTCGAAAAGGAGCGGCTTAATTATAAAGAACAGATGATCCAGGCTCAGAAGATGGAATCGGTCGGGCGTCTGGCAGGGGGGATCGCGCACGATTTCAACAATATACTTGGCGTTATCCTGGGATACAGCGAACTGGCGTTATTACAGCTGGACCCCGGGGATCAGTTATATGCCGATATCAGGGAAATACAGGAAGCGGCGCACCGCTCCGCTGATCTTACAAGGCAGTTGCTGGCTTTCGCACGCAGGCAGCCGGTCAGACGTAAAGTCATAGATATGAATGAGACAATGACCGGCATGCTGAAAATGCTGCAACGTCTTATCGGTGAGGATACAGGGCTTGTCTGGATACCCGGGGAAGGCCTCTGGCAGGTCAAAATGGATCCAGGCCAGATCGACCAGATACTGGCGAACCTCTGCATAAATGCCCGTGACGCTATAGATGGTGCGGGCGAAGTAGTGATCAGTACTTCCAATGTCGTCATCGATGCTGATTCCGGGGATAGCTCCCCCGACCTTCAACCCGGCGAGTATGTCAGGCTTATGGTCCAGGACAGCGGATCCGGTATGGACGATGAGACACTGTCGCATCTGTTCGAACCTTTCTTTACGACCAAAGAGATAGGCAAGGGTACAGGCCTGGGGCTTTCCACTGTATATGGCATAGTGAAACAGAACAACGGTGATATCACAGTGGCAAGCAAACCCGGAGCCGGAACGAAATTCGAGATATATTTTCCGAGGTTTATCTCGTTGAAGGGGGAGGAAATAAATGATATCTCGCGGACATCTTCGCTTCATGGGGAGGAAACGGTGCTCCTAGTCGAAGACGAGCCGCGCCTGCTTAAACTGACGAGAAAGATGCTGGAATCATTGGGATATGAGGTATTGACCGCTTTCACCCCGGAGGAGGCGCTCCAGGTGATAGATGCCAGGGTCAGCACGGTCGATCTGTTGATAACCGATCTTGTTATGCCGGAGATGAACGGCGTCGAATTGGCAAAGCTGGTTGAAAAACGTCATCCCGGAGTCAGTGTTTTGTTTATGTCGGGGCACTCCGCGGACATGGCAGGCGCCGATGGGATTCTTGAAGAGGACAGGGAATTTATACAAAAACCGTTTTCTGTTAATAACCTGGCTGTAAAATTACGTGATATCCTCGATCAGAAACAGGTCGAGAAACAATAGTCTGTCACAGAGGTGAGCGAAATGACTGCGCGTAAAATCGATTTTGATTCACTGGAGTGGGAATCTCCAATGGAAGGTGTACGGCACAAATATATCGACCAGGACGGAATGCGGATGAGGCTGGTCGAGTATTCAAGAGAAATGCCTCTTCACTGGTGTGAGAAAGGGCATCACGGCTATCTTCTTGAAGGTAAGATGGAAATCGAATATACTGGTGAGAAGGTCATATACAAGACGGGCGATGGTATTTTTATCCCTGAAGGTCCGGGCCACAGACACAGGGGCAGAGCCATTTCTTCCGCGGTGCTGGTTTTCTTTCTTGAGAAATGCTGACAGGGCCATGATGTGATTTATCAGGATCCAACCGACCCGGCATTCCTTTACGGGGCAATTATGAAGCGGATATCGCATCGATCATCTTCGGGAATTATCCTGGCCATCGCAATAACAATAGTGATTCTCCTGCCGTCCGAACTTTTTTCAGAACAGGTCAGTTATTCTTCAGCATCATACGTTGTAGCTGGCATACTGGTGATCGACATAGGGAGTTCGGTCGCAAACGCCGTCTCACTGGCAGCCGACAGGCCCAATCGGAGGAATGGATATTTCGGCGTGGCCGCGGGGATAATATCGTATGGCCTGGTAGCGGCAGGTTATGCGATGACTGACGATGATGATCTGCGCGATGATTTCGCCATTGTCATGGGTGGAGCCGGTACGGCCTCGCTCGTCTTCGGAGTATTGAATATGACGAGGGCAGGACACGACACTGATGATGCTCCGGGAATATCCCGAATCGAGGTCTTCCCGGTGATCTGTCCGGATGGGAGAAAGAGTACGTATTCAGGTATTAATTTCAAAATGGTCTTTTAGGAAAGGCCACATTTGTATGGGGTGGCTGGCGCGGATTCCTGGTAGCACCGGGCTGAGTTATCCGTCAGCGCTCCCAGGCAGGATGTTTGGAGGTGTCAGCGATGAATACAACCGTCAGAATGACTCTGGCCGCGATGATTCCGTTGATCTTGATCGTCTCTATGAATTCCTGCCTTGAAGAACCCCGTACTGTACATAGATGCTGTCCGTCCTGGCCTTTTGTTTACAACGATCCTACGGGGACGCCTCCGGAGATATCGACCATTTCAGACACAATGGATATCGACGGCACCAGGTTATATCTTTCAAGCGAATTGTGGCGTAACTTTATGCCGATGACTCCGCCTGACTGCACAAGCCTGGTGGCATATATAAAAATCATCGATTGCGATTCGACCGCCATTCCCCAGGGGGTGGAGGTGGAGTGCGTATGGGTGATCAATGGCGGCAAGGTCTGGAGTAGCTGGCTCGCGGATGAAGGTACCGCGGAAGCGGATGATTACGAGATGGCCATGATCGCCAGATGCGGACCTGCCTGGGATGTGGATACAGAAGCAGATGTGATAGTAAGGGTAAAATATGAGGGCGATTCTAATTACATAAGGCAGACCAGCGTTGAGATAACAAAGGTCGAGTAGCCGGCATGCCGGTAGTTCTTCGGCTGTCGCTCCTTCGGGCGTGAGGTACTGACATTGCACGTTTATATTGTATTCGCCCACCCTTGCGAAAAATCTTTCTGCGGGGAAGTGCTGGAAATCTTTACCAGGGGTCTGGTGGACGCCGGACATACTTTTGAATTGGCAGATCTGTACAGGATGGGATTCGAATCAGAGATGAAAATCGAGCAGTATAAGCGCGAAGTAGGTCTCGATCCGCTTCTTCCAGTGCCTGAAGATGTCAGCGCGGAACATAGGAAGATCGATGTAGCAGATGCCCTGGCATTCATTTATCCGGTATGGTGGAGTGACTGTCCGGCAAAATTAAAAGGCTGGTTCGACCGGGTGATGACGTATGGTTACGCCTACTACTATGATGAATCAGAAACACGCCATAGCACCGTAGAAATAGAGAAGGCAGTCGTCATATGCTCCGCGGGCCATACCAATGAACACCTTGAAGAAACAGGGATCGCGGAAAGCATGAGAAAGATCATGATTGAAGACCGACTTCTTGGTATCGGTGTGAAGAGCGCTTCAATGCTGATCCTCGGAGGCATGATGCCGAAGGATGACACGTTTCGGGAAGAGAATCTTAAAAAAGCCTATGATCTGGGACATAATATGACGCGGATGACATGAAAAAACAGTAATACTTTAAAACAGGTATTTATGCTACTCGCGCCACGCGACAGTTGAGACAGGGCGCGGGCACGATCGGAGTATCAATGAGACGTTCAATGATCCTGCTCTGTGTTATTTTATTCCTTTCTGAAATTCCGATCGCCCAGGAGATAAGGCGCGGCGGGGATACCATTCAGATCATCGAGTATCTGCTGAAATTCGTGGAAGAATCAGAGTGCGTCTTTATCAGGAACGGACGCGAGCATGATTCAAAAAAAGCAGCCCGGCATATGAAAAGAAAATACGAACATTTTAAAGATGAGATAAAGACTCCGGAAGATTTTATCCGGCTTGCCGGTACAAGGAGTACTGTAAGCGGGAAGCCATACGAAGTAAGGTTGAAAAACGGGAAGGAAGAGCTCAGTTCATCCTGGCTTCAGAAGGCTCTTGAAGACTACAGATCTTCTACGCTTGCAGTCGATGGAGATTCCCTGATCGAGTCGATTGAAGATTCATTGTCCGCGGCACAGGAGGGACGTCACAGCTGTTCGACCTTCGCGTTCGAGGCCGATTCGCTTCTTTTCGTCGGGCACAACCTTGATGAGACTCCGGGGTTTGATGTTCCAGGACTGGTATGCGTCAATAAGAGAAATGTCTACAGGGAGGGGATCACATGGTTTGAACTGATCGCTTCACCATCTGAATATGAAAAGGTGATCGTGCCTTTCGAAGATAAACCGGAGCCTAAGATCAGTTGGGTCTCGAAGTATGGATCGGTAACATTTAACAGCGAGGGGATAGATTTCCCTGACGGAGGAGTCAATGAAAAGGGATTGTCAGTTTTTGAGATGAGTCTCGGAAAAACGAGGCATAAGCATGATGAATCAAACCCGACCCTGTTCATATGCCTCTGGATACAGTATCAGCTGGACAACTGCTCCCTTGTCGATGAAGTAGTATGGAACGCCTGTGATATAAATCTTCAGGGGTGGTCATGGCACTATTTCGTCTCCGACAGGAACGGCGATTTCGCGATAATAGAGTTCATCGACGGGATCCCTGTGATCCACAGGGGGGAGGATGTCAAATATCCCGTGCTTTGCAATTCGGAGTACGCCCTGGAACTTGAAAGACTCGAGAAGTATAGCGGTTTTAAGGGGATGATCAGGAAGATTCTTCCAAAGACACCGAGGTTCGTCCGCGCGGCGAGAGGTCTTGATGGTTTTGACAAGGCTGACGGCATCGCTCCGAAAGAATACGCTTTGGAACTTCTGAAAGACATTCAAGTAAAGGGATGGAACAAATGGAGCATGCTTGCCGATATCAAAAAAGGCGTGATCTATTTCAATACCGAGAAAAACAGGAATCAGAGATATATTTCGTTCGCCAGTCTCGATTTCGATACAAAGCCGGCGCAATACCTCGATATCGATATCGATCTGAGCGGTGATGTCGCGCCTTATCTGAGCGTTTATTCATATCAGGGAAACCTCGATCATGCCACGCGCAGGGCGGAGCTTTTGTTTGAAAAACGGTTCAAGGGGCTTGAGGATAATGGGGTCACTTCAGTGATCTACGCCAGGCGGTTCGCCGATTATTCGAAAAGGATTCGAGACAGGGAGATGAAATAGTACCTGGTATGAATACGAGCGGGATTTAATAGCCGGGATGGGATCGCCGGGATCATTTGCTGGCCGGGCCGGTAGAGCTTCTAAAGGTGACGCAAGGAGGATATAAAAATGATCACTGACAATACGTGGCTGAGAAGCAGCGAAAGGCAGGACAAATACATGAAATCAGGTAACAGTCGCCGCTGGTCCCGTTTCTCGGGGCTCGCCGTTCTTCTCGTCGCTGTCATGATGTTTCAGGTGTCATGTCAATCTCCCGGCAAAGAGACCGGGAGCGCGGATTATAACGATTTCAGGTTTTTCGAGATGGAGATCGACGAACTCAGGGCGGGATATGAAGCAGATTCTTTTTCGATCGAAGATGTGGTGAAGGCGTACCTTGAGCGGATCGAGAAGATCGATAACGACGGACCAGGGCTCAATTCGATGATCCAGATCAATCCCGACGCGATCGAAATCGCGGTCAAGCTCGATATCGAAATGAGAGAGGGGAAGATCAGGGGGCCTCTTCACGGAATACCGGTCGTGCTTAAGGATAATATAGATACGCGTGACAAGATGGCTACGACCGCCGGTTCGAGAGCGTTGATGGATTCTCATCCCCTCAAAGACAGCCACGTCGCCGGTAAGCTCAGAGAAGCCGGAGCGGTGATAATAGGGAAGGCGAATCTCAGCGAATGGGCGAATTTTCGCGGAGAATTATCGTCAAGCGGCTGGAGCGCTGTCGGAGGCCAGGTTAAAAATCCATATATTCTCAGCAGAAATCCCTGTGGATCAAGCTCGGGATCTGCTGTGGCCGTATCGGCCAACCTGACGATGATCGCCATAGGGACCGAAACGAACGGGTCGATCGTATGCCCATCGAGCAGCAACGGTATCGTCGGTATCAAGCCGACGGTCGGGCTGGTGAGCCGGTCAGGGATAATCCCCATTTCCTTTACGCAGGATACTGCCGGGCCGATGGCCCGAACAGTAAGGGACGCCGCCATCTGCCTCGGGGCGATAGCCGGAGTAGATCCGTCAGACGCGAAGACCCTCGCGTGCGAGGGGAAATACCATGCTGATTACACGCAGTTCCTTGACGCCGAAGGACTGCGGGGAAAAAGGATCGGACTGTACAAGGCTCCGCTGGGAGTAAATTACAAGGTCGATTCCCTCTTTTATGACGCCGTGGATCTTCTCAGGAGCGAGGGAGCCGAGATTATCGAGATCGACAGGATATCTGACGGTAAAGTCGGTGATTATTCCTTTGAGATCATGCTTTATGAGTACAAGGATGGATTGAACAGATATTTTCAGTCCCTCGGCCCGGAGGCGCCGGTCAAAAGAGTTGAGGATCTGATAGAGTTCAACAGGTCCGATCCGCTGGAACTGAAATATTTCAACCAGAGATATCTCGAAATGGCCCAGGAAAAAGGAAGCCTGGAAAGCGTTGAATACAAGGAAGCTCTGGCCGGAATGATCAAAGGGATCAGGGATGAAGGGATCGACAGGGTAATGAACGAAAACAGCCTGGACGCGATTATAGCTCCCACTGGAAGTCCCGCCTGGCAGACAGATCATATTAACGGTGACTGTTTCCAGCTGGGCAGCTCATCTCCGGCCGCGCAGGCGGGATACCCGAATATAACATTGCCGATGGGGTTCGTCGGCGCTCTGCCGGTCGGGATCTCTTTTTTCGGCAGGGCATGGAGCGAACCGGTCCTGATCGAGATAGCGTACGCCTATGAGAAGAAGACGGGGTACAGAAAGGCACCCGGGTTTTTGCCGTATGATGAGGAATGAGGACCTGTGATGATTTTCAGGGATCAAAGCGGGCGGCGGTAAAATTGAAAATATATTTTGTTGAAAATGATTCTCATTGTGCTATCATCTTTCCAGAAAAGCAGTCTATACACATCATCAAGCGAATCAACAACAAAGATCAGCATAATTATTGATGATTCCATGTATGCTGGGCGCCCCGGGCTTTATTAGGACACTTCGATCCGGAGGGTAAAATGAACAGGACCAAATCTATTATCTTCTTACTGCTTCTTTTTTCAGGAATACTCGCTTTTCAGCAGATTCCCGCCGGAGAGGAGGCTAAGGGAAAGATACCATACGATCGGTTCGAGAAGGCGGAGGTCTGCCAGAGCTGCCACATCGATATCTACCAGCAATGGAAGCAGTCGATGATGTCGCAGGCTTATACTCATCATTGGGATGAGATCGAATATTTCGACCTCGCCGTCGAGCACGCGAAGAAAGATCCAAGTTTCAAGCCTGTTGCCGACGGTTGTAACGGTTGCCACACGCCTATGGCTTTTCTGGCCGGAGACGTGCCGCCACCACGGCCTTCGGAGAACAGCAGGGCCAATGAG
The DNA here is from genome assembly GCA_016932415.1 of Candidatus Krumholzibacteriota bacterium. Lineage (NCBI taxonomy): Bacteria > Candidatus Krumholzibacteriota > Candidatus Krumholzibacteriota bacterium. Next base: position 38,987 of record JAFGCX010000025.1, on the reverse strand, counting down.
AGTGTCAATTGCGAGATATGCCATACGATATCAGGTTTCAAGGAGGACCCGCCGTTCAATTTCGATTTCATAAGCAGTCCCGGAAAGACCAAGTATGGCCCGAAAGAGGGGCTGGTATCACCGCACCATATTACCAGGTCGGTAGATTATATAAAGGAAGCGAAGTTTTGCGCGACCTGCCATAACGAGAAAAACCCTTTCGGTATCTGGGTGAAATCGACACAGATCGAATGGAACGATGGTCCGTACGCGGCAGAAGGAGTACCATGCCATCAGTGCCATATGCCGAAAGCTCCAGGCCAGAGCGCGATAATGGCCGCAGAAGACATGGTAGCGCAGCACCTGTTTCATGGCGCGCATGATCCAGGCAAGGTGGCCGGAGTCGTCGAGATCAGGATGCATCCAGAGGAGAGGGAAGTCGAGATAGACGGATCGGTGCTTCTCAAGGTGCAATTGTTCAACGCCAAGACGGGGCATAAATTCCCGACCGGTTCCGTCGAAGACAGGATCCTCTGGCTTGATGTGACAGCGACCGATGCTGATGGGAAAAAGTATCATCTCAGCGTTGACAGGAAAGGGTTTGAAGGGGAAGAGTTCACGATAGCGGCAAAGACTCTCGCTTACCAGGACATGGGGATCCCTCTGGGATTGCCTGATTTCAAAGGTGTTCAGCGGGACGGAATCCCGGAAGGTGACCGAATTTTCCGGATGCCGTACCTTGATTCGGATGGAAACATGACGATCATGCAATGGAACACGCACAGGCTCGGAGTCGATTACCGCATAGGTCCGCGCGAGACAAAGATAGAGACATATACTTTTGAACTTCCAGAAGATATAGCTCCGGGAATAGTCGTCTTCAACGCAGTACTGAATTATCAGAAACTGGTCAGGCCGGTCGCGGAATATCTCAAAGTCCCCGAAGAGGAGAGTGAGATTGTCCTGGTGAACAGGGCGACGACATGGGTAGAAATATACGAATAATAATGCCGGGCCATTTTCTATAGATCAACGGCAGTTGATGTTATTGACATAAATTCGACGCGGACTGAATGGTAAGCAAGGAGGAGATCGAAGATGAAGGTATCGAGATGTTTTTTGTCTGTTTTTTGCCTGGTTCTGCTCGCAGGGATGCTTGTCCCGCAGCAGGGAAACGCAATCCCAGCCTTCGCGAGGAAATACAAGATCTCCTGCAATACCTGTCATTCGGTGATCCCGCGTCTGAAAGACTATGGCGATGAGTTTGCCGCTAACGCCTTCACTATTCCGGAGAAAGAGAACAAACGCGACTACATTACCGCTGGCGACGACCTGTTATGGTTGAACAAGGATTTCCCCCTCGCAGCCAGGATCGATCTTTTCGCCGCTTTTGATGAGGATCAACGAGTAGAAAACGATCTGCAGATACCATGGGGCCTAAAACTGCTTTCCGGCGGCACGCTTTACAAGAATATCGGGTATTACTTCTATTTTTTCATGTCGGAGCGCGGTGAGGTCGCCGGGGTTGAAGACGCTTATATCCATTTTCGAAATGTCTTCAATTCGAAGATAGATGTGCTTGCCGGGCAGTTTCAGGTCTGCGATCCCCTTATGAAGCGCGAACTGCGCCTTACATACGAAGATTATCTCGTATACAAGGTAAGCCCCGGATCTTCGACGATCAACCTCACTTATGACCGGGGATTGGTCTTCGCTTATACTCTGGAAAAGACCGGTAGCGATCTGGTGGCGATGGTAGTGAACGGGAACGGAAAAGGGGAAGCGGTAGACGACAAACTCGATCAGGATGATTACAAGAACTATGCCTTGAGATTGAATCAGGGGATAGGGGATATTGTTACCATTGGAGGTTTTTATTACGCCGGAAAGGAAAAATCACCGGGATCCGGCAGGACGAACGATGTGACATACTATGGCCCCGATCTGACGTTCGGTATGGGCCCGGTTGAACTGACCGCCCAGTATCTTTATCGCAAGGATACCAACCCTGAATTCCTCACATCATCGGATGATTTGGAAACTCATGGATATGTCGTTGAGATGATGTTCGCCCCCGATATCGATAATTCGAGGTATTTCTTCACCGGTCTTTACAATCTTGTCGATTCGAAGGTTTTTGACTATGAAACGGCGACACTTAGCTATACTTATCTTATTTCCCGCAATCTCCGGTTTATCGCCGAATATACAAGAGACCTCGCCGAAGAGCGCAACAGGGGAGTTCTCGGAATGGTGGGTGCTTTCTAAAGGGCATGAGGAGGCGCCGTGCCGGGCACCTCTTTCGGGACCTCGATGAGGCCGGAAACTCAAGCTGACAGGACAGGCGATGCGGAGAGATAAAAATCTGGCAGTCACAGTTTGTGCAGTTCTATTCCTGATCTCTCACGCGGAGGCGGGGACAATGGATAAAGAACACTACAACAAGCTTTCCAAGGAAGAGGAAAGAGTGATCCTGCATAAGGGGACTGAAGCCCCTTTCAGCGGCAAGTACAACGAATTTTTTGAAAAGGGAATCTATCACTGCAAACGATGCGGCGCGCCTCTTTACGTCTCGAGCGACAAGTTTGTCTCATCCTGCGGATGGCCGAGCTTCGATGATGAGATAGCCGGAGCGGTCAGAAGGCAGATCGACATCGACGGGATAAGGACCGAGATCCTCTGCGCCAGTTGCGGAGCGCATCTCGGGCATGTTTTTGAAGGAGAGATGCTCACCGAGAGGAATGTCAGGCATTGCGTAAATTCCATTTCCCTTGTCTTCGTCCCGGGCGAAGAAGTATCCAGAAGAGAAAAAGCTTATTTTGCGGGAGGGTGTTTCTGGGGAGTGGAATACCTTTTCGAGGGCAGGGAAGGGGTCATCTCCGCCACTTCAGGATATATGGGAGGATCTCTGGCCGATCCGACATATCGCGACGTGACGGGAGGAGGCACAGGTCATCTTGAAGCGGTGGAGGTGATCTATGATCCATCAGTCGTGGATTATGAAGAGATCGCGAAGTTTTTCTTCGAGATCCATGATCCGACGCAAGCCAATGGACAGGGTCCTGATATAGGTGAGCAATATCTTTCGGCGGTCTTTTACCGCACCGAAGAAGAGAAAAAAATCACGGAGAAATTAATAGAAATATTAAAACAAAAAGGATATCAAGTCGTTACAAGCGTTCTTCCAGCGGGAAGATTCTGGGAAGCTGAAGATTATCACCAGGATTATTACAGCAGAAACAAAAAACAGCCCTACTGCCATATATATAAAAGGAAGTTCTGATCGGCCGGGTTTTTCAAAATCGACAGGAAACACGATATGGTCGATTTCATACAACAGTATCATCCCGTCATGCAGGCGTTTATCGCGACACTGTTCACCTGGGGAGTAACGGCTGCCGGAGCGGCAATAGTCCTTTTTACCAGGGGCGTGAACCAGAAGCTTATGGATTCGATGCTTGGATTTGCCGCAGGAGTAATGATCGCGGCAAGCTTCTGGTCTCTTCTGGCGCCTGGGATAGAGATGGCCTCCCAGCTGGGTCAGATCCCATGGTTGACGGCGGCGACAGGGTTCATGGCCGGTGGGATCCTGATGAGGCTGACCGATAAATTCCTGCCCCACCTGCATCCAGGTCTCAGTGTCGACAAGTCAGAAGGAGTAAAGACCTCATGGCAGAGAAGCACTCTCCTTGTTCTTGCCATAACCCTGCATAACATACCTGAGGGACTTGCTGTCGGCGTGGCGTTCGGAGCGGTGGCGGCGGGGCTTCCATCGGCGACGATCGGTGGAGCGATCGCGCTGGCTATCGGGATAGGGATCCAGAATTTTCCCGAAGGGACCGCCGTTGCGATGCCGCTGAGGCGGGAAGGGATGAGCAAGGGAAAAAGCTTTTTCATGGGGCAGGCATCAGGGATAGTCGAGCCTATCGCCGGCGTGGCGGGAGCGCTGTTCGTGCTTAAAATGCAATCTGTCCTTCCTTATGCCCTCTGCTTCGCCGCCGGGGCGATGATCTTCGTCGTCGTTGAGGAGCTGATTCCGGAATCACAGTCCAAACAGGAAAATATCGACCTGGTGACAATGACCACCATGATCGGTTTTTCGATCATGATGATCCTCGACGTTGCCCTTGGCTGAGAGAACAGATTCGGGCCGGATAGCCGTTGTTTCATGTGTTTAGATATCAGGTTGCCGGGTGTTTATACTCCGGGACGGAATGGAATTCTTGAATCCTGTAACTAAAAGGAGGCCGTTATGAAAGTACTCGTACTGTACTATTCGATGTATGGACACATTTACAAGCTCGCGCAGGCAGCCGCCGAGGGAGCCGGATCGGTAGAAGGAGTGGAATCAGTCATCCGGCGCGTGCCCGAGACCCTGTCCGATGATCTGATCGCCCAGATGGGAGCTGCAGAGGCGCAGAAAGCACAGGCGGATGTTCCTATATGCACGGTTGAAGAGATGGGAGAAGCGGACGCGGTTATTTTTTGCACGCCGACGCGGTTTGGGAATATGTGCGGCCAGATGCGCCAATTCCTCGACGCGACAGGTCCGCTCTGGGCAAAAGGAGCGCTCGTCGGAAAAGCGGGCAGCGTTATCACAAGCTCTGGAACGCAGCATGGCGGTCAGGAATCGACGATACTGACCTGCCATATAACATTGCTGCATCACGGGATGGTGATTGTGGGGCTTCCATACGCTTTCCAGGAACAGACAAAGACAGACAGCGTGATCGGCTGCTCACCCTACGGCGCCTCCACGATCGCCGGTTCGGATGGAAGCAGGAAGCCCTGTGAGACGGATATTCTCGGCGCCCGATTCCAGGGCGCGCATGTCGCAAGGATAGCCAGGAAGCTTAGCGCCTGATCCGGGAACCGATCAGGAACCTGATCTTTTGATTGATACAGCCATGGCGCGGGGGTCAATAAGGAGATATCGGTATGATCGATCTGCGTAAAGAACAGAAAGCGACGTTATTGAGGAAGCGGTACAGGTATTCCCTGGCGGCGAGATTCTTTTTTTTCATGATGGATATCGTGACGGGCAGAAAAACCACCCTGGCCAAGGCGAAACTTATCGAAGCCCTGGCCTCGGTACCTTACAGGGCGTGGGAGATACGCCAGTACAGGCAGATGACGGGCAGGTACGGTGACGGGGAATTTGTACGGAGAGCCTTCCGGATCGTCTCATGGGGGAGGGAAGCGCAGGATAACGAATACTGGCACTTGAGGGTGATAGACGAAAAAATGAGGGAAGATGGCGTTAAAGACCCATGGTTCCTTGCCCCGGCAGTGCGATCCATTATGGTGAATACATACGCCGCTATCTCTTCGATCCTCGCCGCGTTCAATATCTCGAGAGCATTTCTCTTCAACGCTGAATTTGAAGACCACGCCGAGCATGTATACGCCAGATTCGTTGAAGATCACCCGGAACTCGATTCGCAGCCGGTCGGGTCAGCGGTTGCTGAAGAATATGGTGATTTCGAAAGCTGGGGAGACCTCTTCCGGCGCATAGGCCTCGATGAGCGCGATCACATGAATAACAGTTTTCTTTTCTGCGGCAAACCAGAAGCAGTAGTACGGTATCAAGGGATGCCTGAACTGCCAGAGGCATGAAGGAAGAATGCCCGATCGGAAGCCGCGGGAAAAATATTGGTTGATTTTTTATATATGGTATCATTGGAACGTATTGGGAGAATCGAAAAACAGCGAAAGGATGTGTTATGGCAGAGGAAGTAAAGGGCGGATGCGCCCGGCCTACGGGAGGACCGGTAGGTGAGCCTCCCGCCGAAGAGACACCTGAAAAGGTCATCGAGAAAAAGGAGGTCAAGAGTATGATACAAGTCGGCAAGAAAGCCCCTGATTTTTCCGCGCCGGGATATCATAAGGGTAAATTCATAAATGTCAAATTATCAGACTATCTGGGAAAATGGGTAGTGCTATGTTTCTACCCCGGTGATTTTACCTTCGTCTGAGCGACCGAGATCTCAGCAGTTGCTGAAAAGTATCCTGAATTCCAGAAACTCGGCGTCGAAGTCCTTTCGATGAGCGTTGACAGCATGTTCGTTCATAAGATGTGGAATGATAACGAGCTGTCAAAGATGGTCGAAGGTGGAGTCCCCTACGCCATGCTCTCTGACGCCGGTGGAAAAGTGGGCAGGGTTTATGGTATTTATGATGAGGATGCCGGTGTCGAGACAAGGGGAAGGTTCATCATAGATCCGGATGGAATAGTACAGGGTTACGAAGTATTGACGCCTCCGGTCGGAAGGAACGTCAATGAATCGATCCGGCAGATCCAGGCGTTCCAGCTCGTGAGACAATCGAAAGGGACGGAAGCTACACCATCTGGATGGAAACCGGGGAAGAAAACTTTGAAGCCGGGGCCGGAACTGGTCGGAAATGTATGGAAAGAATGGAAGACCGATCAGGCGTTCGACTAGGATTATCGAGATTTCGTCGCGTGGTCAGGAAAAGCAGGGTTGACAATATAATCGAAGAGATATCGAGCGCTGGGTTAGAAGGATGACGATAGACGAAGACGAGTATATTCAGAAACTTGTAGGTTCTAATGTCCTGCGCGAGCCGATCCTTCGTTCAGTAATAGAAGATCTGCCCGTCAATGCGGGAAGCCGGGGTCTTGACGCCGGATGCGGGGCGGGGCTGCAATCGATTCTTCTTGCAGAAGCGGCCGAATCTTCAGGAGTCATTACAGGCCTGGACCTGTCAGAAGATTTTATCCATTATGCTGAAAAGAAAATCAGGGAAGCGGGTTTTTCGGACAGGATCCTTTTCCAGCAGGGTGATATCAGGGACCTTCCCTTTGATGACGGATACTTTGACTGGGTATGGAGCGCTGATTGCGCCGGGTATCCAACGGGTGACCTGCTTCCTATCCTCCGTGAATTTGCCAGGGTAGTCAGGCCGGGGGGCTTTGTCGCTATCATGGCATGGTCTTCACAAAGCCTTCTTCCGGGACACCAGATGCTGGAAGCGAGGCTTAATTCATCATCTTCGCCGGTCGCTTCATACCTCAACGGCAGGGACCCGGACGAACAATTCATGAGAGCGCTCAAGTGGTTCCGCAGGGCCGGGCTGAAAGGAGCGAAAGGAAAGACATATATCAGGGACTTCCAGGCCCCGCTGAATGACGATATCCGCGAGGCGCTGACCCAGCTCTTCGAGATGCTCTGGGGGAAGGCTCAACCGGATGCTTCCTCTGAGGACAGGGCGATGTATCGGTCTCTTTGTTCCCCGGGATCACCAGATTTTATTCTGAACCTCAAGGAATACTACGCTTTTTTCACTTATACCGTCTTTAGTGGATCTGTAATGGAAAGATAAATTCAATGATTGATCCGCCGGGGAGAGATCAAATCCGGGACAGAAGCATATGTCCCGCCGCCCAAAATTGTTTGTAATCATCGATCAAATAACCTATTCTTTCTGCTGTCAGATTATAAATCAGGATCAGATGATCATTTTGGATTGTATTTAAGCAGGAGAGATATTAATGGGCAACCTTCAGACTTACACTGATAAAGCAATGGAACTGGTTATGGCGTACGGGCCAAAACTGATATTGGCCGTGGTGACGCTGATAATCGGCCTTTGGGTCATCAAATTCTTTGTAAAAGCGCTTGGACGGGCGATGGAACGGAGTAAAACCGATCTTTCCCTGCAACATTTTCTGATGAGCCTGGTCAGGATCTCGCTGAAGGCCATGCTGGTAATAAGCGTCGCTTCGATGATAGGCATCCAGATGACTTCATTCGTCGCCATTCTGGGAGCGGCCGGGCTGGCGGTCGGACTGTCCCTTCAGGGCAGCCTGTCCAATTTCGCCGGCGGCGTCCTGATTCTTCTTTTCAAACCTTTCAAAGTCGGTGATTTTATCGAAGGGGCTGGACACGCCGGTGCTGTAAAGAGCATCCAGATCCTCAATACGATCCTGACGACACCGGATAATAAGACAGTGATCATCCCGAACGGAGTATTATCAAATTCATCGATCATTAATTATTCGACACAGGAAACGCGCCGGGTCGACATGAAGTTCGGTATCGCGTATTCTTCCGATATCAGGAAAGCGAAAGAAATCCTGAATCGGATTCTCGGAGAAGACAGCCGGGTGCTTGACGACCCGCCCCCCGTAGTCGTCGTTGGCGAGCTCGCTGACAGCTCGGTCAATTTCAACGTCAGGCCATGGTGCAAAGGAACTGATTACTGGGGCGTCTTTTTCGATACTCATGAAAAAGTGAAACTCGAATTCGATAAGAACTCGATATCGATACCATTCCCGCAGCAGGATGTACATCTGTATAATCACTGAGCGAATGATATCGCCACCTGTTTGAAAGGAGAGATGATATGAGAACAAGGATTTTCATATTGATGCTGGCGACGTGGATCGCATTCAGCGGTTGCCTGTCAGCTCAGGAAGAGAAGGCTGAGAAGCCGGAGTATGGCTGGAAAAAAGAGATGGTCGGCGCCCTCAATATTACTCAGACTACATTCGACAACTGGGCCCAGGGCGGGGAGAATTCATTCGCCTGGCAGACAAGCCTCTATTTCAAATTCACAAACGACCAGGAAAGATCCAATTGGACCAATTCGGGCAAATTCGGCTTCGGGTCGACGAAGGCGGGAGACCAGGAGACTCAGAAGTCGATAGACGAGATCAAGCTGGAGAGCGTTTATACATATAAACTGGGGTGGCTGGCAGATCCTTTCGTCGCTGCCACGGGGGAGACGCAGTTTGCCCCTGGATATGTCTATGACACTGATCCCAAAACGCAGATATCGGCTTTCATGGACCCGGGGTATTTTCGAGAAAGCATCGGGCTTGCTTATCAGTCGAACAAGATAGTAAAGACAAGGATCGGTTTCTCTATGAAACAGACATTGACAAGCGTTTACCCGGTGCCTTACGCAGATGATCCGGAAACTGACGACAAGATAGAGAAGACAAAGAATGAGATCGGAGCCGAATCAGTGACAGATGTCGACTGGAAGATAACCGAGAACACGAAGCTCACATCGAAGCTCGAACTGTTCACCGCTTTCAAGGCGTTCAATGAGACAGATGTCAACCTGGATAATCTCCTGACTGTGAAGATCTCGAAATATATCAATGTCAATTTCAATTTCAAACTCTTCTACGACAGGGATATTTCCAAGCGGCGTCAGATCAAGCAGGCGGTAGCCCTCGGGATAACGTACAGTTTCCTGTAGGAAAAAGGGAATTCAGAGACAATCATGGAACTGAAGGATCTCGGATTCGATGAGTGGTTTCAGAGCCAACTCGATGAATCGGAAAATAAGGATTTTCACCCTGCCAGGGTGACAGCCGTCGACCGGTCGCGATATATCATCAGGAATGAAAATGGTGAATTGCCAGCCGAGCTCGCCGGCAGATTATCTTATCATTCAGAGGATGATGCCGATCTGCCATGCGTTGGAGACTGGGTCTTTGTCACGTACTACGATTCAGGCACCTTTGCAATAATTCATGGCCTGTTCTCGAGAAAAACAATCTTGACGCGAAAGTCCGCGGGCAAGTCGATCGATCATCAGCTCATCGCTTCAAATATCGATACAGCTTTTGTAGTGCAGGCGGCCGATTCCGATTTCAATCTAAGGCGGCTTGAGCGTTACCTGGCGATGGTCGGAGAGGGCAAGATCGACTCTGCCATTCTGCTGAGCAAGACCGACCTGGTAAGTTCCGATGAACTTCAGGAAATGCTGGGCGGGATCAGCAGTGCCGGCATCAAAGCCAGGGTCATTGCGTTCAGTAACGAATCTCGATCCGGGCTTGATGAGATCAGGAGTTTCCTCGAGGCTGGCAAGACATACTGCCTGCTCGGATCCTCGGGAGTCGGAAAGACATCCCTTCTAAATCATCTTACAGGCAGGGAAGAGTTTCTGACAAGGAAGGTCAGGGAAAAAGACGGTAAGGGAAGACACGCCACTACGCGCCGCCAGCTGATAGTTCTCGATAACGGAGCGATGTTGATCGATAATCCCGGAATGCGCGAGCTGGGCCTGATCGGCCTCGATACGGGGATCGATGAAAGTTTTTCGGATATCACTCAGTTGACCCCTAATTGCCGTTTTCGTAACTGCACTTATTCGAACGAAGAGGGTTGTTCGGTCCTCGAGGCTGTCGATAACGGTAGTCTCGACAAAGAACGGTATAAGAGCTATATGAAGCTGATACGGGAATCGGAATTTCATCAGATGTCGTACGTGGAAAAACGAAAAAAGGATAAAGATTTCGGCAAGTATGTTAAATCAGTCAAGAAAGATATGAAAAAAAAGGGGGACAGGCGGTGAGGCCAATTCCGCGGTCCCCCGGACAGATCTATCTAATGCCGACCGTTCCGGTCGCAAAGAGTTCCTCTCCCGAGACATAAAGGCCGCGCAACGCGATCTCCGCCGACGGAGGCGCGACGTACTGCCTTATATCGTCGACTCTCACTTTTACAACGATATTTCCCCGCAGATCGACACCCAGGCCGCAAGGCGCTATCGGCCCCGCGCCATTTACCTCGATGTAGATCGAGTTTTTAACAAGATCGGCGGCTGGAATTATCGAGTGAATGGAGATCCTCGTCCCCGCAAAATCGAGCACAAGTACCTGTGGTGATATCGTTATCTGTTCCTCCCACCGGTCAGCGCCGAGAGAAATGCCCGAAAGACTTATCACAAGAACTAGCGCAAGCGTAGCTATACTGATCCTTTTCATACTGGATCCCTCCTCAATTTTTTCAATCCATTACTGGCTGCACGGGTACCCACTCGGGGTTCTGGACTGCAATCGGTGTGCCTCGAAAGGGTGATGGGTCATAACTGTCATAAATTCGGCTGTTTAGTGTTGGTGTGGGATTTGCGGAGTATCAGGATGATGTCCCGTCACGTACAGACCGGAGAGCAATTGTGACCCTTCCGGGGCAGAGGCTGGCAGGGCTGAATGAGAGGGTATAACTATACCTTCGTATCAAAATTGAACTGGAAATCAAGGTAGAGGATATTGTCTTCGAGATCCGGCTCGGATGAATTCGACCTGTTCTTCAGGAGATAATTGAGCATGAGCCTGATCCGCCTGTCGGGACGGAAATTGATTCCGAAGGTGATGTTTTCATCGACCGTCTCGAGACTTCCGGTCGCGTACTCAGCGGTGAAACGATCGAAACGGGCGCAAAGCTCAAATCTTCCCGAGTCCAGTGGCTGGATCAGAGAGATCCCCCAGCCACCGTATTCATAGAGGTAATGCTGCGCGAGGGAATAGTCATCCATTCTTCCATCGCCGTAAAAAACGTATAGGCGCTGCCCGGATGGAAGGCTCGCGGAAAGGTCAGCGGTACGTGCCGATCTGTCCAGATCGAGGACGGGCCCGCGATCGCCGAGTGCGATGTTGTCGTGAATATTTCTGCTTAGATGCAGGCCAAGTCTCACAATCGACAAAGGGGAGGCCTCGACCCTGAGGCCGTAATAATAGTCTCCGACCGCGTTCGTATAGACAAATCCCGGATCTTCCCTTCCTCCTATATAGCTGCCAGCTCCGATCCCGTTAGATACCATGATGAACCATGATAAAAGGTCGCGGTCCGTTGACGTGACGGCGCCTTTCAGAGCTACTCCCAGGTCCCTGTCGTACGATTTGACCGCCATGACCGATGATATGTATGGAGTGCGGCTGAGAGAATAGTCCGATATATGTTTCGCGAAAGAAGATTTTCCTATGAAATCGAGGTCGTACCAGGGAGTCATCCCTTCTCTGGTAGAAGGGATGCGCATCTGTCCGATCGACGCGCGGAGCCATGGCCTGAAATTCCAGGTGCCGTAAAGATCAAGCATGTCTGCCCTCTGTTCAAGCCTGATCCTGACTAGTGCTTCGTATCTGCCATCGGCCGATCGCCAGGAGAAGGCGAGCCTGCCGGCTCTGAAATTAAACCCGGAAGCGCTGCCCGCGGCGGGATCGAGGGATCCGTTCTGGAAAAGACCGTTCTCAACCTCTTCATTTATGATCCACCATATCGAGGCGTTGCTTTCGATCGCCAGGCTCTCTTCTCCGGCCAGGGCATTACGAGCCGCCGCCGACTGGAGGAAGAGGATCAAAATGACAGCAGCTGCCAGCTGCATCAGATACCGCATCAGTCCGCGCTTACTCCATGTCCGTAGATCAGGATGAAATCGCCGTCTACCATCGCCCATCCGCCGTTGATTATATCGAATTCCTCGCAGCCCTCATCGACCGGATTAATCCTTATGATGACAACCGCCTTGACCATGCTTCCCGCGTTGTGATCAGCGTCGTAGTTGTAGTTCCATTCGGGCATCGTGCAGCCGGATGTTTCCTGGTTCTTTCCGCGATCGGGCCTGTCGAGTTCATCGTCGCCCGTTCCGGGGGGTATGATATTTCTGAACGGACCTTCTCCGACTATCCTTCCAGTCGCCGGGTCGGGATATGATCTTTCAAGAGGCTGACCCTCCCTTTCGTAGGCCAGGATATGCCAGAATTCCTGACCGAGTTCCACTCCTATAAGTTCACCCCAGGAAAGGCCGTATGTCTCGTCCGGATATTCGACAAAAGCGCAATCGATCCCGAGATCGGCTGTTCCGAGACCAGGATAGAAGCGATGATCGGGGTATTGCTGCGTGATCTGTTCGACCGAGAATGTCTTCGCGTACCCGTCGGGAGCCATGACATCGATACTCACAGCTCCATCAAGGTCTACTTCAGCGGCATCGAGAAGATCGATGATCTTTACGCCGGTATATGTCGCATAGTAGTCGTACTGCTGCTTGGTCGTGTTGGCCAGTCCAAACTGCGTTGTCACCGGCATATTTTTCATCTCTTCAAGGGTGATCGTCCGTACTGGGCAGAGTTCGAGCCCCGGGTAGCTGCCAGGGTCGCCAGGGTACCTGAGGTCGTCGATCTCGTCGGAGTTGATATGACTGTCGCCGTCGCTGTCGAAAGAAGCGATATCGACTATGGCCATCCTGTCCCTTCCCGCATCCAGGTAGTCACGCCCGTAAGGGTTGAGAGTCTCTATCATGGTCGTAGGTAATCCAGTCCATCCCTCGGGGGGATGCAGAATATAGTGACAGTAGTCGCACGGGTTAGCCTGGATGATCTCCATCTGGTCATCAGTGACCGCTCCGGCGCGGTGGCAGGTCTGACAATCATCGAGACGGGTCCCGATCGCGTGCGGGTAGGTCCTTACGAAATTATTGATATCGGCGTCAGACGCGTGTCCCTGGTAAGCTCTCGACGAGACGAGAAGCTCGGGGTCGTCTTCCGAGCAATTCATCGTGAACAAAGCGGCGATAAGGATTGCCAGTAGAGGAAGAATGACAGCGGGCCACTCTGTTTTCTTTTTGTTTATTTCTGATTTCAAATCCTGATGTTCCTTTCTTTCAGCTCCGTGCTGAAAAGGGCTTAATCTCGCGTTTAAATTCAATCATTTTCACCAGGATCGTCTCATCACGAGCGCCTCTTATCCCCATGAGATGACAGATCCGGAATCTTTCATGTCATAGCCGCCCATCGACGTCACTTTCCCCCTGAACGCCTCGGACCTGACTGTGTCGAGGCATTTCTGCACCGGCTCGCTGTAAAAATTTCTCTTCGACATGGCGATATCGAAGCTTTCCTCGGTAAGATTTATAAAATCGAGCCTTGCCGCGATCGCCGCTGCCTGCACTCCCAATCCGGCATCGACAAGCCCGGCGCGGACCGCCTGGGCGATCTCGGTGTGCGTCGCCGCCTCGCCGAGAGGCATCTCGATATTGGATTCGGCGAGGCCGGCTCTGAAGAGAAGGTGCCCCAACAGCATCCTTGTGCCCGAGCCCTTCTGCCTTCCGGCGAACTTAAGCCGCCTTGCGGCGATATCCTCGATCCCGGCAATACCGAGAGGATTCCCCTTTGCCACTATCAGTCCCTGGCTTCTCATCGCGAAATGAACGACTACAGGTCTTAATCCGGGGGCGTTTTTTTCTATCCATGGAAGGTTATAGTCGCTCGAATCGGGGTCGAGGATGTGGATGCCTGCCATGTCCGCCCTTCCATCCCTGAGCATCTCCATCCCTCTTGTGCTGCCCACGCTCGCCATCAACATCGTGATATCAGAATGTCTCTGGTTCACTTCCGATACGAGAAGGTCGATGGCAGGGTCGTGGCTTCCCGTGATGGTGATCTTTCCGGTGCTTTTTCCGGTCGAAGCGGCTATAATGCTCTCCTCGATCCATCTGTTTACCGAGTCTAGCGGGAAGAGGTATTTTCCCGTCACCCTCGTGAAGGGGATAGCCCCTTTTTTCACAAGGCTGTATACCTTCTTTTCGTTAAGGCTCAGATAAGCGGCCAGTTCTTTCGTCGTCATCAACCGGTCTGTCATGATCTTTTTTCCCGATTCTTTCCCCCGCGGAAATTAAAAAAATCGTTCTTTGTGCTGCCGCGCCTCGTCGCAAGGTGGTAGTATAACCAAAATCAACGATCGCGAAAAGCAAAAAATAGATAAAAAATAACATAAAGTGACAAATAATCCGAAAAATGGAGAGCCAGACCGAGTCAAAGAGGGTTTTTAGTGATTATACTTCAATCGGCCTGTAAGGTCAGGGGCAGAGGCGCTTCAACGCTTCGGCGGCGTAGAGGCGGACTTCCCTGTCGTCGTCGCCTGCCGCCTTTTCCAGTACCGGGCATCCCCGGCGCGATCGGGACATAACCAGGGCGATAACGGAGCGGCGCCTGACATACGCGTCATCGTCGACGAGCCCGGCAAGAATTATATCTACAGCCTTTTCCGAGCGCAGAAGTCCGAGGGCGTCGATCGTACCCGCGCGGAACCACTTCTCGTCGCTGCCCATGTACCGCTTTGCTCTTTCGACTATTGTGTCGGATCCGGCGTAAGCCAGCGATTTCATCGCTTCAATACGGATATATGATTCTGTATCGTCGAGCCTGGCGGCAAGCGCCTCCCGGGCGAGTTGATAGATCGTCTCCATTTCCCGGGTCGCGGCGGGAATCTTCTCCGTCTTCGTATTTGCGTCGACGTCGGCGAGAGCGACATCTTTATCCCGAAGCCTTGAAAAAATCGCCCCGGAAGCGATAGTCGCATGCCAGCGTATATCGGCAGAGTGATCATCAAGCAATCCAACGAGAACCGGCAGGGTTTTTTCACTCCCAAGCTTCCCAAGAGCGTCTATAGCGATCAACCTGACCGGATCTTTTTCATTGCCCAGCAGCCTGACGAAATGTTCCACAGATGGGTTTCCGTACGATCTCAACCTTTCCGCCAGGCGATACCGGGGTATCCTGCGATCCTCCACTTCAATATCTCTGGTGATATCCTCAAGTTCTTCCTGGCGGCTGGCGGCTGGTCTGAAGAGGAGAGATATCGTTCGGGTTCCGTCCATATAGAAAAGAGCCGATATCGACAGGAGCAGGGCTGTGTAAAGGGAAAGGACAGCGGCAACTTCGCGTCTTCTGACGGGAAACTCTTTTTTAAAGATCAATCTCAGCGGCACCGAGAAAAGCCGTCTGATACAGAGGGGCAAAGGAAAAAGGAAAGGCGCGCTCAAGCGGTATTTTTCGTACTTGCTTCCATGGAGACGGGCCATCCGTATCTCCTCTGCCATAGCCACTCCGATGATGAAGATCGTCGACAGCAGCCAAGGAAGACTGGCACCTATTCCCCATGAACGTTTCGGATACAGTCCACGAAGAAGCAGGAGGTAGACCCCGTAGCTCCAGATTATCCATCCGGCGTATTGCGGATGGCGGGAGAACCTGTATATCCAGATATCTGCCACCTTTTTCCTGCCGCCCCGGGCGATGAGCCAGGCCCATGTTCCCAGAAAAAAAAGAAGAAGCCCTCCTCCGATGAAGAAATTGACGATATACCGGTAGCCGTTGATACCGGCCTTTCCCAGCAGCCACATCAACAGGTCGTATGGAGCGTGGATGACCATCCCGAGCTGTTGAAGGTCGTATGAAATGTCGAGAAGGGGTAGCCAGAGGATGTTCAATATTCCCAGGCCGGCAAGGAAGAACATTACACCGGCGAACTGCGCGAAAACAGGAAGCATGAAAGTAAAAGCTCCAGCGGCCGCCAGGGCTGTCCTGCGCGTGGCAAATCCGGTTATGAGAAGGATGACCATCAAGGCAAAGAAAAAATATCCTGTTTCCCTGAGATTGTAATGATCGATGAACAGCTCTGTCTGGAGACGGCTCGCCTCATCTGCATGGGAATCGAAACCGGGAGTAGTCACTCTGCCCTGGATAATATGATCGATCCTGTAAGGAAGCTCGACAGTCGCAAAAGTCAGCCCGACTGTAAAGACAACGGCCAGGCAAAAAAGGAAAGCAGTCTGAAGGAATCGTCCTTTCATTCTATCAGCCTCCCGGAGCAGGGTCATCTTCCTACCGGTCACGATGGAACAGGGATCCCTGATATAGTGTACTCGCATTGTACATATTATTGGCAGACTGCAAAAGTCTCTTTTTAAGATCGCTCGAGAGGCTGGATGCCTACCGACGCGAACAATTCACTTGTTCGGCCGTCGATGCTTTGTTTACAATCGATGGTCAGCGTCTTTCACCGAAGGAGATATCGAGATGAAGAACCCCGTGACAACAATATCATTCTGCCTCGCCTTGCTTGTATCGTCATCGCACCTGTCGCCGGCCGGTTCCTGCACGATAGTCGTGGCCGGCAGGGATGCCACTGTCGACGGTTCAGTGATAACCTCGCATACCGACGCGTGCGACAATTCACGACTAGTCTATGTTCCGGCGATGAGACACGGGAAGGGAAGTATGGCTCCCGTCTACTGGGGAATCCAGGACCCCTCTATCGCCCACGGAGAATGGGAAGTGATAGGGGAGATACCGCAGGTAGAAAGGACTTTCGCCTATTTCCATTCGGGATATTCGCATATAAATGAATACCAGCTGGCGATAGGCGAGAGCACGACGAGCCAGCGGGATGAACTTGGTCTCGAAAAGGGAGAAGGCGAGCAGATAATCACCGTAGAGCAGGCGATGATATTCGCCCTCCAGAGGTGCAGGAAAGCGATAGACGCTGTGAGGCTGATCACGTCTCTTGTCGACGAATACGGTTTTCTTCCTTCGTGCGGACCGGAATCGGAGACGATAGCGATCGCCGATCCTGATGAAGCCTGGATCCTCGAGCTTTTCAGCATCGGACCGGGATGGAAACGCGGGAGTGGAAAACCTGGAGCTCTCTGGGCAGCAAGACGACTTCCAGACGATCACGTGGCGATGGTCCCGAACTGGTCGATCATTGGCGAGATCGATCTTTCCCGTTCCGGCGAGTTCATCGCTTCGTCCAACTACATGCAGGAAGCTATCGACAGGGGCTGGTACGATCCGGCAGGGGGAGCCCCATTCGTATGGCAGGAAATCTACGCTCCCCTTCCAAGAGAATGGGCTACGAGCAGATCGTGGCTCTTTTATTCGACTTTCTGCGCCGGTCTCAGGGAGTGGCCCGACAGGTGGCTCGAAAAACCGGCGAAGAAGAATGACTCATATCACCAGTATGTCGAACCGCTTTCCATCTATCCATTTTCCGCCAGGCCGGACACACTCATCTCCGTACGTGACGTGATCGCTTTCCAGCGCTCGACTTTCGAGGGGACGATCTATGATATGACGGCCGATTTCGACTGGCTCGTGCCGGATGACGAGGGAAATCTCGTGAAGAGCCCTCTCGCGACACCTTTCCCCACGCCTGACTTGAGAAACCTTCTCGATATCGATTTTCGCAGAAACGTCTCCAAGGGGGGATACGGGATGGTCGCCCAGCTGCGGTCATGGCTTCCCGATCCCGTAGGAGGAATCTACTGGTTCTTCGTAGATAACCAGCATGTCGGAGCGTATGTGCCGATCTATACCGGTGTGACGCAGATCCATCAGGCTTACCAGGTATGGGATCCCGAAAAGTATGATGAGGGCTCGGTCAGATGGGCGATAGATTTTGTCGACAATCTCCTCTACCTTAAATGGCAGGAGGCGATAAAGGACGTCAAGGCTCTGCGCGATCCGCTGGAAGACTCCTTCTTCAAGCAGCAGGCTCAGATCGATGAAGAAGCGGCCCGTCTGTATAAAAAAGACCCTCAAAAAGCGAAGAAATACCTTACCGGGATAACTCTGGAGCGGATGGGGGAGATACACGGTATCTACTCCGGGCTCAGGGACCAGCTCATTACGAAATATTCGAATAACAGGGTAAGGCCATAATTCAATCGAACGCCGTATCCGATGAAAGGATTGAAGGAATGTTAAGAGATACATTGATTATTGTTCTGGCTGGGGCGCTGTTATTTCCGCGCGGGGCATCGGCCGATGGGCTGGAGGAGGCGTACAGATCAGTATCGAAGAGTGAGATCCGCGGGATCATCGAGTTTCTCGGAAGCGATCTGCTCGAAGGAAGGGCTCCAGGGACGAGGGGCGCGCAGCTCGCCGAGGAATATATACAGAGCCTCTTCCAGGTGCTTGAAATAGCACCTTACACCGGGGAGGGATTCTCCATTTCCGGCGCGGATGCTCTATCCGGCGCGGCGAATGATCTCTCCAGAGGATATTACCAGGAATTCACGCTGAACGGATTCAGCATCGACCGCCTCGGCGGTGAAGCGGGAGGGGTGACCCTGTCCTATCCCGACGATATCGTCGGAAGCTATACGGGCGCTGGTGGAGAGTTTTCGCTGACCGGCGAGGTTGTGTTCGCCGGATTCGGCATAAGTTCGGACGACTGGTCGTGGGATGACTATAAAGATGTTTCCGTCGAGGGAAAGATCGTGATCGTCCGCGTGAATGAACCACAGGGTAGCGACGAGTCCGACGAGAGCCTTTTCGAAGGGAGCGCCCTGACCTACTTCGGGCGCTGGACTTACAAGATCGAGGAGGCGGCAAGACGGGGAGCAAAAGGGATCCTTCTCGTCCATACCACCGAGTCGGCAGGGTATGGATGGCATGTGGTTATGAATTCATGGGGTGGCGAGGAGGTCTATCTCGATTCAGCGATAGACAACGACCTTCTTTTCAGGGGGTGGATCAGGGAAGAGAAATTCGTCCAGATAGCCGCTGCCGCGGGGATGTCGATGGAAGATCTGTACGGCAGGTCGGAGAGTGGCGGCTTCAGGCCGGTCGATCTTGGAGTCGATATTATGGTCACCGGCGAAAGCAGCCGCCGCAGTTTTACGACGAGAAATGTGGTCGGTTTTATTCCGGGTAATGACCCGAAGTATGCCGGGAAAGCGATCGTGCTGAGCGCCCATATCGATCACCTCGGGATGAACCCCCGGCTGGAGGGAGACCGGATATTCAACGGCGCCGTCGACAACGGTTCGGCGGTCGCTTCGATGATGGTGACCGCCAGGCATATAAAGGAATACGAAAAGGATCTCAAGTATTCGGTGATAATCCTCGCCTGCGAGGCGGAGGAGGCGGGCCTGCTCGGATCGCATTATTTTGCCGGGACTCTCGACCCTTCAAAGATCATAGCCAATATCAATTTCGAATCGACCCCGGTATGGGAGAAGTCGCGCAATTTCGTCGGGGTAGGGGCGAAATATTCAAATATCGAAGATATCCTTAAAAGGATCCTTCATGATGCAGACCTGGAGTACTCGTACTTCTCGATGTCAGACCAGGGGTTCTTCTATCGAAGCGACCAGTTCAGTTTCGCAAGGAAAGGGATACCGTCTGTATGGCTCAGCGCCGGGGAGGATTTCGAGAGCGGTAGAAACAGGCTTATGGAGTTCTTTCTAGGCAAATACCATACTGTCGACGATGAATATGACCCGGAATGGGATCTCGGAAGCGCTGTCCAGACGATAGGCGTGGCGCTACGACTGATCGATTATATAAACAGGGAAACGCCGGAGATAGAGTGGAAGGGAAGGATCTCCTTTCCCGTCGACTAATCGAACCGTAGCAGATGATCGGACCATGATGAAAAATACCTGCCTAAGAGGGAAAACCGTTGTGTAGCGGGAACTCTCTTTGGAAAGCGGAGTATTTGAAGATTGAAAAAGCCGGGAGCATCTATTAATATACTGTGCGTGCCTTTTACTGGAATGTCGGGAAAGACGCAGGGGCGGGCAGTCGCGAAAAACCGGAATACAGATAATTGAAACTTAAATTGTCCCCGTGGAAACGGTAAAAGATGAAGGAGAAGATGATGAGTTTCGACAATATAGAGCAGATCATCGAATTCGCTATCGGAGAGGAAGAAAAAGCGGCCAGGTTCTATACCGAACTGGCGGAGAAGGTCCCGCACAAGAATATGAAAGAGGTCTTCCTTGGATTTGCCGAAGAGGAAAAGGGACATAAGGCGAAACTCCTCGGTGTCAAGGAAGGCAGGCTGGAACTTCCCGAGAAGAAAAAGGTCACAGACCTGAAGATCGCCGATTACCTCGTTGATGTCGATCCCTCGGAAGATTTCGATTACCAGAAGGCGCTGATAATAGCGATGAAGGCTGAAAAAGCCGCTTTCAGACTCTATCAGGACCTTGCCGGCCAGACGGATATCCCGGAGATGAAAGAGTTGTTTCTACGCCTGGCCCAGGAAGAGGCAAAGCACAAGCTGAGATTCGAGATCGAATACGACGACGAGATACTAAAGGAAGACTAGCATTTCAGGCAGGCAGCATTAAAGATCGTTTGGAGAAATAATGGAAGACGATTCGGAGAGGACAGAGGAAGAAGCCGGTCTGACTGAAGTCGGGCAGGTGCTGAAAGTGCTCTCCAGGGCGATCGCCAGGGAAACCGCCGCGTTCAACTACTATTACAAGGGGAGCGAAGACAAGACTCTTCCGGCCGGTGTCAGGGGGTTGCTCGAACGGCTTGCCGAAGAAGAGCGAAGACACAGGTATCTGCTCCTTAACGAGTATATGACGGTGCAGAAAAGCTGGAGCAATGACGGTGCCGAGGACAAGGAACATTCCCTGTCTTATCATGTTCCCGACGAATTTGAGTTGACCTCGTTGAGCGGGACGACAGACATCGAGATCACTTCGATATCTCTTCCCGGGAGGCTCCTCGGGGGAGACAATATCATTTCTGAAGTGATCAGGGGGCGCGACAAAAGAGAAAAGGGCACCTTCCTGATGCTATACGACGTGATGGGGCACAGTATCAAAACAACAGAGATCAATGCCCTTGCCGCCAGGCTGCTCGGTGAATACATTGAAGCTTCATCTTCGGGGAAGATGGAGATGGAGCTGCTCAGCCCGAAAAATATAGTCTGCCACCTGAATGAGAGGTTCGGCGAGAAATTCGAGGGGCAGGGAGTCTTCCTGACTCTGCTTTGCCTTCTGATAGATTTCGAAGACAAGATGATGACTTTCACCATTGCCGGACATGAGCCACCCTTTCTCGTCCACGACAGAGGAAAGGTAGGCTCTCTTCTCAACACCCAGCTTATCCTCGGCGTTGACACGAACTTCACCTACAGGGAGAGCAAGGTCCCTTTCGAGTCAGGGAACGTATTCTGCATATTTTCCGATGGCCTGGTGGAAGCGAAGGGCCCCGGAGATGAGATATTCGGGAGGGACAGGATCGCCGCTTGCCTGGAAAAAACGTGGGAAGGTACGCCAGAAGAAATAATAAAGAATATCATGGCAGAATTGAGGGAATTCTCTTCCGGCATACCTCTGGAAGATGAGATATCAATCGTCGTTATACGGTCAAAAGGAGAATAGAAAATGCCTGACAGGAATGACGCTATGAAAGAGGCTCTCGTCAACGCGATATACAAGGAGATCGGCGCCAGCAACTTTTACAGGAATATCGGGGGAAGTATCACCAACTCCGGCGGGAAAAAGATCTTTCTCAGTCTCTCCGATGACGAACAGGGCCATCGCGAAAAACTCGAATCATGGTACAAGAAACTTTTTAACGAGAAATTCATTCCCTCTCCAAGCAAGATCAGGGAGTCGGAGATCCGCGGCATAGCCGTTGGCGAGGTGGCGGGAGCTCTTGCCGCTCTCGATATCGCCATCGAGGCGGAGGGAAACGCCAATGACTTCTACCAGAAGGAAGCAGACAAGGCTGTCGAAAAAGATCTGAAAAGCCTCTTTTTAAGTCTTGCCGAAGAAGAACTGGGGCATTACAATCTGCTGCTGGCGGAAAAGAATTCATTGATTGACAGTTTTTACTGGTTCGATATGGATTCGACGACATTCATGGAAGATTGACGGGAATCGGTATCTTATGATCAAAGGAGGGCGTAATGGATAAATGGGAATGCACGGTATGCAGTTATGTATATGATCCGGAAATCGGTGACCCGGAAGCGGGGATCGATCCGGGAACTGCCTTTGAAGACCTTCCAGAAGACTGGATCTGCCCCGAATGCGGAGCCGGCAAGGAAGAGTTCGAAAAGGTGTAAGGGGATCCAGGCCACTTGTCTGAAAAATCATTTCGAGGCGCCGCGCTTGAACGGCGCCTTTATCTTATCCTGACAGTTTTCTTTCTTTTTCCCTTATCTTCAATGATGTCGGCGAGAGTAAGCCCGCTGAAGTAGTTTTCCAGATGGTCCTGAAGGTATTGGAGCTTTGCCTTCGTAAGGCAGGTTGGACTTTTTTCGCAAAGAAAGTCATCACTGAAACAGGCGTTGACGAGAATACGACCTTGTATCGCCTCGATGATCTCGAGCAGGCTGATATCTGAGGAATCTCTCCTGAGCTGAAATCCGCCAGATGGCCCCATCCTGCTTTGCACGATCTTCGCTTTCTGAAGTTTCTGAAGCAGCTTGCAGGTAAGCGGATACGAGATCTTTTCGCGCTCGGCGAGCTTACTCGCCGGAACCGGCATGTCTTGTTCCGTCCGGCCCAGTATTACAAGGGCCCGCAGGGCATAATCAGTATTTCTGCGAAGTATCTCCATAATCCACATCCTCCACTGTAAGTATCAGTCGATCGGCAGTATTCCGTACCGCGCCGACCTCATCAGATTATAACGATTTCCCCGGAGGGCCAAGGTAATAATCGACCGCGCCCAACATCACAGGCAGGGAAGCTGGTGACCGCTCCGCTCTCCATGAAAAAGCTTCAAGGGTCTTTTCCCCTTCTTCCGAAAGGTGCTCATCGAAAAGAAGGCGTCCAAGCCGGAGAAGATCAAGCGCGGCGACGGAATTCCCACAGGGAATGGCGCCGTCATAAGCGGGTTTATCGCGGACAAGGATTACATCGGTGTCGGAGCCTGTAAGGAAAAAACCTCCATTTTTATCATCATAGAAAAGTGCTGTCATTTTGCCGGCCAGAATCGAAGCTTCCTTCAACCAACTGCTGTCCAGCGTCGCCTGGTAGAGGTCTATAAGCCCGAGCAGTAGAAAGGCGTAATCGTCAAGCACTCCCAGTCCGCGCGTCTTTCCATCCCGGTAATAGCGCATAAGTCTTCCATCTTCGAACGAATGATCGAGGAGAAATCGTGCCGCTCGGCCGGCGGCTTCCGTATATCTCTTCTCGCCAAGGGCACCTCCGGTGAAGGCCATCGCTGAGATCATCAAGCCGTTCCAGGCGGTTATTATCTTGTCGTCCACCATCGGCCGTTCCCGAAGCGATCTGCGCTCGAGAAGGGTGCTTCGTCCCGCCGCCAGGATCGATTGGACCCGGGAAGGGTCATTACCTGTCTGTTCTGCAAGAGCGTCAGTTGATCCGGTAATATTGAGAATGGTAAGGCCATCCTCGAAATTCCCCTCCCGGGTAACATTGTAATAGTTGTTAAAAACGGCGGCATCTTCAGCTCCCAAGGCGTCGATTATTTCAATCGGAGACCATGCGTAGAAAGTGCCTTCAGCTCCTTTGGTATCGGCATCCTCAGCGCTGAAGAAACCGCCGTTTATGTCAGTCATGTCGCGCAGGATATAATCAAGAGTCTCCCGCGCGACCCGCGCGAACTCTTTATTTTTCGTCACCTGAAATGCTTCGATATATACCTTCGCCATCAAAGCCTGGTCGTACAGCATTTTTTCGAAATGAGGTATCAGCCATTTCGAGTCGGTCGAATATCTGTGAAACCCGCCTCCAATATGATCGTAGATCCCTCCGCGCATAATCGCTTTCAGAGTCGATTCGGCCATTCGGAGGGCATCGGGGTCATCATCTCTTTTCCAGATTTTCAGCAGCAGGGAGATATGCGCCGGTTGCGGGAATTTGGGAGCTCCCCTGAACCCTCCAGACTCCGGATCGAAAGAATCTTTCATGTTCGAAAGAAAATCAGCCAGCAGAGATCCGGAGATCACGGTCTTTTTTTCAGAATCATTTATTGAAATTAATCCATCGCGCATCTTCCCGGAGTAATCTTCTATCTTTTTCCTGTCGTTATTCCAAATTTTCGAGATGCTTGTAAGAATATCAGTGAATCCCGGCCTTCCATATTTTTCTTCAGGCGGGAAATAGGTGCCGCCGAAAAAGGGAAGGCCACCGGGGGTGATGAAGACCGACATCGGCCAGCCACCTTGTCCGGTCATCATCTGGACAGCTTTCATGTAGAGATCGTCTATCTCCGGCCTTTCTTCCCTGTCCACCTTTATCGAGATAAAATCGCCGTTGAGAAGGGAGGCGATCCTGTCATTCTCGAAAGATTCCCTTTCCATGACGTGGCACCAGTGGCACGTCGAATAACCGATCGAGAGGAAGATCGGCTTGTCCTCTTCTTTCGCTTTCCGGAAGGCCTCTTCCCCCCATGGGTACCAGTCCACCGGATTATGGGCATGCTGAAGCAGGTAGGGGCTGCTTTCCGAGATCAGCCTGTTGGTGAAATCTCCAGGAGCTTCGACCGGGTTGGCAGAGAAACCTTCATTGTCAATTATGGACTGCGATGAGTCGATGGGAGTACCTCCAGTTAATACCCAGACAGGCAGATCATTCATTCGATGGTCCCGTCCGGCCGACTTCCCTTTCCGCCAAGGCACCGGGAAATCGATAACCTTTATATAGGACTAATATAGTCCTATATTAGGAAGATGTCAAGTCCCTTCGCGGGAGATGGATGAAATATTTTTACCCCGATCCGGTATGACTTACCGCGAAAGGCGCCTTTCGGCGATGAGGGAGTAGAGTACTGGAACAAGAAAGATAGTTATCAGCACCACGCTCATTCCTCCGAAGGACGGGATGGCCATTGGAACCATTATGTCAGAGCCCCTTCCCGTAGAGGTCAGTACGGGAATCAGGGCGAGTATCGTCGTCGCAGATGTCATGAGGGCCGCGCGGACTCTCATCTTTCCCGCCCGGACCGTAGCCTCGCGGATCTGATCGACAGAAGATGGTCTGACCTCTCTGAATACCTTGTCAAGATAGGTCGAGATCATCACCCCGTCATCGCTGGCGATTCCGAAAAGGGCGAGAAAGCCTACCCAGACTGCCACTGAAAGATTGTACTGGCGTATCTGGAAAAGATCGCGCAGGTAGACTCCGAACAGGGAAAAATCAAGGAACCACCCGTTACCGTAGAGCCAGAGCATGATAAATCCTCCGGACCACGCGACGAATATCCCTGAAAATACGAGAAGAGAGACTGGTATATTCTTAAAATGCAGGTACAGGATGATAAAGATGAGAAGCAGGGAAAGGGGAAGTACGACCCGGAGCCTTTTTGCCGACCTGACCTGGTTTTCGTAACTTCCGGCGAAAGCATAGCTCACTCCGGCCGGGATCTCGAGATCGCCGCTTTCAATCCTGCTTTCAAGATAAACTGCCGCCGCTTCGACCACTTCGACTTCGCCATACCCTGATCTTTTATCGAAGATCACGTACCCGACCAGAAAGGTATCCTCCGATTTTATCACCATGGGACCCTTTACCAACCTGATATCGGCGAGTTCCGCGAGAGGTATCCGGGTCCCGGTGGGTGACGGAACGAGGATACTCTGGAGGCCTTCGATCGAATTCCGAAGCTCTCTTTTGTATCTTACACGGACCGAATAGCGTTCGCGTCCCTCGACTGTGGCAGTCACATCCATTCCTCCCGCAGCAGCTTCGATTATCTCCTGCGCCCGGCCGACCGAAATACCGTATCTTGCCAGTTTTTCGCGGTCGAGGTCGATCTCGATGTACGGTTTCCCGATGATCCTGTCGGCGACGATTGTCGCGGGATCGATCTGCGGTACTTCCCTGAGCAGTTTTTCAATAGACAGCCCGGTCTTCTCGATCGCGTCCAGATCGGGTCCCTTGATCTTTACTCCCATCGGGGCACGCATCCCCGACTGGAGCATGACAAGGCGCGCCGCGACAGGCTGAAGTTTCGGAGCGGAAGTCGTCCCCGTCATCTTTCCAGCCCGGAGGATTTCTTTCCAGATATCGTCGGGACTGTCGATGCCGTCGCGCCAGTTCCTGTAAGGACGGCCGCGCCCGTCCTCAATGAGATCTCCATTCTCGTTTCGTGGATATTTCCCCGAATCTTTGTCGTAACGGAACCTTAGCACTCTGCCATTTTTATCTGTGACATACTCAGGCTTGTAATTGATTATCGTCTCGAACATCGAGACGGGAGCAGGATCAAGGGGGGAATCGACCCTTCCAGTCTTACCGACTACAGACTCTATTTCAGGGAGGGAAGAAAAAGCGATATCCTGCGTTCGAAGGATATCAAGAGCCTCACCGATAGAAGCGTGAGGCATCGTTGTCGGCATGTAAAGGAAAGAACCTTCATCAAGATCGGGCATGAATTCATTGCCAAGGCCCGGGAAAACGTGTGAAATCGCGGTAAAAGGCCTGGCCAACCGCGCTCTTTCGGGAAGAAATCCGGCGATCCGGCCAAATCCGAGCCATATTATTACTCCCAGAAATACCAGCACCAGAGGAATAGATAGAAACAGTCTCCTGTGAGCAAGGCTCCACCTCAGGACCGGTTCGTAGATCTTCAGAAGTATCGTAAAGAAAAAAAGGAATCCGCCGAGCAGAATGGCGACGACAGCGAAGTTCGATAGAAAAGACCTGCCGTATCCCAGCGGCCGCCAGTGCCTGGCGAGGAAGATGCCGACAGTGATAACAATCGCGTAGTTGAGATATGACGGGATCGCCGCTTTCGCTCTCGCGGGGATCGACGGAGCCAGGTAGATATAAAGAGCCACAAGGCTCAGAACAAGCGCGGCAAGCCATAAGGAAAAGACGACGGCCGTGATTGCGGCAAGGACCATAAGAAATGCGATAAGGACTTTCGCGCGGCGAGAGATCTTTCTTTTCGAGAAAAGAAAATGGGCGAAAGGAGGAATGATTGCCAGCGCTATCACGACCGAGGATAAAAGGGCGAAAGTCTTCGTATAGGCGAGAGGTCTGAAGAGCTTCCCTTCGGCAGCGGTCATGGTAAAAACGGGGAGAAAGGAGATGATGGTGGTCGCTATGGCGGTCAGAACGGCCCCGGCGACTTCGGAGGTGGCATCATAGACCGCTTTCAACGTACTTTTTGAGGGGACTGCCATAGCGAGGTGCCTGATGATATTCTCGCAGACTATGATCCCCATGTCGACAATCGTGCCGATCGCGATCGCGATCCCCGACAGCGCGACGATATTCGCGTCGACGCCGACAAGTTTCATGGCGATGAAGACAAGAAGGATCGTAAGAGGAAGGAGCCCCGATATCAGCAGGGAGCTTCTTATATGGGCCATCAGGATAATGATCACTATTATCGTAACGAGAATCTCGTCGATCAGAGCCGTGTTGAGAGTGCCGAGGGTCTCGTATATCAGGCCGGTCCTGTCGTAGAAAGGAACGATCCTCACCTGGGACTCTGTTCCGTCGGCGAGAGTCTTCTTCGGCAAGCCCGGGGAGATCTCCCTGATCTTCGCCTTGATGTTGTCGATCGCTTTCAGCGGATTCTCTCCGAACCTCACGACGACTACTCCGCCTACCGCTTCGGCGCCACCCTTGTCGAGAGCGCCTCTGCGCGCAGCCGGTCCGAGCGAGACAGCCGCTACGTCCTTCACCCTGATCGGTACATTATCCGATTCCCTGATGACGCTGTTTTCGATGTCAGCAGTCCCGCCGATCAGACCGAGGCCGCGGATCACGTATTCGACCCTGTTTACCTCGATCGTGCCGGCGCCGGTGTCGAGATTCGACGCCCGGACGGCGGCGAGTATATCCTGAAGAGTCACGCCGAAGGCGCGCATCGCGTCAGGATCGACGTCGACCTGGTATTCCCGCACGAATCCGCCGATCGAGGCGACCTCGGCCACTCCGCCGGCTGACATCAAAGCATACCTTACCGTCCAGTCCTGTATTGAACGCAATTCGTGAAGGTCCCATCCGCCTGTGGGGCTACCCTCTTTATCCATCCCTTCCAGTGTGTACCAGAATACCTGCCCCAGGGCGGTCGCGTCGGGACCCAGCGTCGGACTTACCGCAGCGGGGAGAGTCCCATCGGGGAGAGAGCTGAGTTTTTCCAGTATCCGGGAACGCGACCAGTAAAAATCTGTCTTTTCGTCGAAAATGACATAGATCGTGGAGAATCCGAAATATGAGAAGCTTCGGATCGTCTTGACGCCTGGAATCCCGAGGAGCGACACGGTGAGGGGATAGGTGATCTGGTCCTCGATATCACGGGGAGAGCGGCCGCTCCAGCCGGTGAAGACTATCTGTTGATTTTCACCGATATCGGGGATCGCGTCGACGGGAACGGGATCGCGGGGGAAGATCCCGGTACTCCAGCCGAAAGGAGCGACCATTATACCCCAGAAGACGAGGATCAGTGTCAACAGGGTCATTATCAGTTTGTTCTGAAGGCAGAAGGAGATCATCCGATCGAGGAAGGAGTTCTTTCCGGCGCTGGAATTGTCATTGGAACTTTCCACGATCCCTGCTTTCGTCTACCTTGCCGGGGGCAGGGTTTTCTCAATCGAGCCGCATCGGAGCATGGAAGCTCCGTAGAAGGAATTATAAACAGTGTCGACCGCCTGAAGCCAGAAGGCGCCCCTGTTGCCGTCGGCCATCGGGCAATAGGTAAGGAAAAAATCGTTCTTCCCGGGATGTCCGAAATTATCGTGAAGACTGATCATCGATTTCGACAGGTTGTAGAATGCTTCGCGCGATTCCGATATCGTCCTGGCCGATTCTCCCGCTTCAGCTTCCCTGACGAGATCGGCCGATAATTTTTTCCATGATCCGGCGAGTTTTCCTTCGAAAAGAGAACGGTCGACCTGCCTGAGAGCATTGACGAGAGCGGCGTTTCCTTTCGACGCGGAAACGAGGTCATCTCCTGCCAGCGCCATCTGTACGGCGAAATATGATTCATAGACAGGCCCTAGCGACTGGAAACCTTGCCGCCGAACCTGATGACCGGCCTTTTCTTCATTCTCTTTCGATGATCGTGGAGTGCCCGATCCGATCGACGACATCATACCCGGTCTTGCCCTTATCTGAAGCTCGCTGTCGATTTTGAATGCTCCGTTCACGACGACGAGATCTCCTTCTTCAAGGCCCGATCTTACTATGTAATATTCACCGGCCCTCGGGCCGAGGGCTATTTCGCGCCCTTCAAAAAGAGGCTCCGATCCGCCGGGTAATCTAACGTAGACCACTGCCCGCGTACCAGTCAGCAAAGCCGATGTGGCCGGGATCACAAGGGGAGCTTCCGAGAGGTCTGCCGCCCGATCGTCGACAGCTCTGCCGAGCCTGTCAAGGCGGGCTTTAATATTGCCGCTGACGAACATCCCCGGTTTCAACCGACCACCGGAGTTGTCGAATTCAGCCCTTATCGATACCGTGCGAGTCTCATCGTCGAAAACAGGGTCGATGAAAGAAATGATACCGGTGAATTTTTCTCCAGGATGCGAGGGTGTCGCAAATTCGACCGGCTGTCCTTCCCTCAGCCAGGGAAGATCGCTCTGGAAAACGTCGAAATTCACCCACAGGCTCGACATCTTCGATATAGTGTATATCTTCGTGCCTGTCTCTACATACATCCCTTCGAAAGCGGATTTTTCAATTACCGTTCCCTCGGCCGGTGAAAATATCGTCATGTGATCGGTCGTTTTTCCTGAAGATTCGATCTGTTCTATCTGGCTTTTATCGAAGCCGAGCAATCTCAGTTTTTCCCTCGCTGCCGCCAGGGTCGGCTCTGCACCCTTTTCCAGGAACCTGTTCGATCCTTTCTCCTTGTTATTCATCACGGCTGCCTGGAGAAGTTCCTCCTGCGCGCCTACAAGATCGGGGGAGTAGATACTGACTAAAGGATCACCTTTTTTCACCTCGATCCCCGTATAATCGGCAAAAAGACGATCGAGCCGCCCGGGCATCCGGGATGATATATAGGTGACACGGGTCTCGTCATTGGTGATGTCGCCAGTCACCCGTATCTCAGCTTCGACGAACCCACGCGTGACTGGAGCTGTCACGATCCCGGCGAGCTTGATTGCGGCCGGTGTCATTCTCAGTTGCCGTTCTTCAAGGCGGTCATCGCCGGAGCCGGTTTCAACCGGGATCAGGTCCATGAAACAGATCGGGCATTTTCCCGGAGAGGGAAGTTTGATCTGAGGATGCATCGAACATGTCCACAAGGCCGTTTGCGATACTTCGGCTGTAACGCTGCCCGAATGCTCATGCTCGCCCGGGATTTCCCCGGAATCGCGATTTCCGCGGGAAAAGTACCCGGCCATAAAAGCAATGAGAACAATGGCCGCGAGGAGTATCAGCCCGTTCCTGCTATTTAAAGCTGTTTTACTGTTCATTTTCGACTTTCATCTTTTCTTTTTCGATCTTTTTTTCTTCCTCTTTGCCGAGTTTACCCATTTGTTTTTCCGGATCGGAATCAAATATCTTTTTGCATTCTTCGCCGCAGAAGTAGATACCGCGGCCCTTGTACCAGGTGAAGAACTTCCTGTCGATCACGTCTCCGGAAATCGGGCAGGTCGTCTGTATATTCTCGAAAAGTACCGAGTCGATCCGCGCCTGTTCGAAATATTTACCGGGGGCTGCCCTGAACTGGTCGATGCACATCGCGCAACAGAAATAGACCCGCTGGCCCTGAATATCTGTGAAAATCTTTGGATCGACCGGGTTGCCCATGACGGGGCAGAGGGTCTGTTTCTTCAACCCTATCGTTTCAATCGATCCGGCGTCGACAAGTTTGGGCACGGTTACCTGCGCGTTAGAAAATCCTGCGTACGCAGTTATGGCGATCACCACTGCGAAGATTATGGTAATTATTTTCATCAATGACTTCCTTTCAATCAGAACCCTGCATGAGTTCTTTCCCTGTCAGCATCTCAATCAGCGCCAATTTTTTCGCTTCAACGACCATCGCTTTTTCACGCTCAAGCCTCAGATCGAGAAGCTGGCGCTGCGCGTCGACAAGTTCCGAAAAATCCGCCGTTCCTGTTTTATATTCTTCAAATGTGACGATTAGAAGGTGCTCTGCTTTTGCGATCAGATCGTTGCCGTAGAGATCAATATCGCGCCCCGCTTCGATATATTCGGAAAAAACCTCTTCGGCGAGAGCTACAAGACTGTTCTTCCGGTCCCTGAGGAGATATCTGGTCATCTCGATGCCGGCTAGCGCTTCTTTCCCGCGGGAGCTGTTCTTCCCATGCCAGATCGGCAGTTCTACGGCGAAGTTGACCGACCAGGGGTCTTTGCCGCTGCCGGGCATTGTCGGATCGATAGCATCGCCGGTCTCGATATAGTCGAACCCTATCGTAAGATCCGGCCATCTTTCCCTGCGGGCAAGGGACAGAGCGGCCTTTTCCCTTCCGATCATATGGCCGAGCGCTTTCAGATCGGGGTTGTTCGCGAGAATATCATTCTTTACAGTCTCAAAATCGAGAGATGGGGTGAACCTGGCAATACTGTCAGATACTTCTATCTCTGCCGTTCCGGGAAGATCAAGAGAAGCTCTTAATTTTGCCGAGGCGGCTTTTTCCCTGTCGCCCAGAGATATAAGCCGCTCCTCGAGAAGGCTCGATTCGATCTCCAGCCTGACCAGATCGCTGTAGCGCCTGCTCGATGTTTCATATCGTGTCCTGGAGACAGCATCGATCTGAGCGAGCAGACCGGCGCCCGCTTCGATGATCTCCCTTTCGCGCCGGAGAAGGTAACAGTCGTAGTACGCTTCCTTGACCCGCAGAAAGAGGGAGAGTTTTTCCGACAGGTAAGCCTGATACAGGCCAGCAGCCGATTCAGCGGCCATATCTCTTTTTGCCCCGAGGGTGCCGAACCAGGGAAACTTCTGCCTGATACCGAATCTCTGGTTCTGCGGGCCCACCCTCGTTTCGATATTCTCAATGAAATAGCTATAGGAAAAAACCGGATCGGCAAGGGAAGATTCCGCGTCAATACCTTCAAGACGGGATTTCCATCTGTAAAAGGCGGCCCTCAAACCGGGATTGTTGAGGGCCGCGTAAGCGAGGTAGTCTTCGAGGGTGTTTCCGGGACCGGCCGGGCTGGCCGAAGCGAACCCCGCTTCGACGGCTTTCATCATATCCCGGGCCTCGTCTCTTTCGAAAGCTCCGGAAGAGGCAGGTATGAGAAACGCGATCAACAGGACCGCGCGGTAGCCTGCCGGAAAAACACGCATCGCATTTACACTATTCTTTCTTCTTCTCGATCTTGCAGCAATCCTCGCTGCCCTTGATAAATCCACACTTAACGCAAAGTTCTGCTTTTTTCGCGCCTTCGGGTATCCTGCAGCAACCGGGAGAACCTTTAGCGAGACCGCAGTCGGGGCACTTTTCCTGGCCCTTTTTGCAGCACAGGTCGCTGCCCTTGATCTGACCACACTTCAGACAGAGCTCGGCGTTCTTCGCACCTTTGGCTATCTTGCAACAGCCGGGAGATCCCTTGACCAGCCCGCACCCGTCGCACCTGACCTGCGCATGCTTGCAGCCAGCGCTGTCTAAGGAAGATCCGGGGCACTTTTTCTCAGACATTTTGCAGCACGTCTTATCAGCTTTCGCGCGATCGCATTTATTACCGGACATTTTGCAGCATGCTTTATCACCCTTCGCGTGGTCGCATTTTTCCCCGGCATGCTTGCAGCAGGCAGTATCACCGGCGGCATGGGCACACTTATTTTCCGCCATTTTGCAGCACGCCTTATCACCCTTCGCGTGTTCACATTTTTCGCCGGCCAGCTTGCAACATTCTTTGCCTTCGGTGGCATTTTCGCACTTTTTCCCCTCGTGCATGCCGCAGGGCCTGGATTCTTTTACCTTGTCCTGGTCTTTTTCACCCTGGCAAAGGGCAGCTGCTTCGCAAAGGCCAGCCGAGCAGGCTTTTTTATTGCCGCCGGCAAAACCAGGCGAAGCTGACACGAAGACGAAGAGCATTACCAGTGCGACCCCGATGAGGAATCTCGCGTTCATTCTTAAATTCATCCCTATCCTCCTTCTGATTGACTCGATCTATAAATTAAGACTGCTTTTTTTCCGGTAGAGGCTATGTCGATGCCTTTTTCCCCTTCCGGTCCATTTTCCCTTGTCCTTTTAAATCCTGACATCTGACAGTCTTGTATTCTCCAGTTTTTCGCATACCTCCTTGTTCAGTCTGGTTATAAGTGCTCCGAGGAGGCATCCCCCCTCGCAAACATTTTCATCAAGCAGGCAACCTTCAGTCTCGATTTTCGATTCGATAGCCTCGTATATCTCTGTAAGGGTAAAATCGTCCGGCGAACGGGTGAGCAGATATCCGCCGTTGGGGCCTCTGACCGATTTTACGATCCCCGCTTTCTGCAACCTCTGCATGATCTTGGCGAGATGCGCGTCCGAGACAAGGAACCTTTCCGATATTTCCCTGTTTGAGATACGTTCGCCTTCATGGCTGGCCAGATATGCCGTCGCGTGAAACGCGAGGGAGGCAGCGTTTGATATCTTTATAAATCCGTTCAAATCAGGCAGATCCTTTCAATTCCAGAGCCATATTTGAAAGCTGTCGATCACTGTAGACCGGGTCTCCAGCAAAATACAAGAATTGTAGTACCACAATACTACAATAACATTTTACAGTCAAGAATATTTAATGAATTAAAATAATATTTGTTCCAGGATAATCCAGATTTTTAGGAACATCAGTCCAATTTTCCCTGTCAAATATGCAGAGAATCCGGGGAAGCGATCTAAAAAGGAGGCAATTATCGAGGATAAAAAGGTTAATCCATATCCGCAGATCAGGCAGGGTTAAATAATAGGAAGGGAAAAATAATGGAAATGAATCAAATAGCTGGAGTTAAACGGATTTACCTGTTTGTTGCGATTCTGCTCGTTGTCCTGGTTGTCAACGGCGGGACCGGATCAGCCGGTAGTGTATCCGCTGAGGATCCGGAAAAAGTGGAAGTGGGTCTTATCGTAACATCCGTTCTCGATAATGATTTCGAGCCCGGGAAGGCTGTTCTTTTCTGCGCGACCTTCCAGATCGCCTGGGACAGGATGGCGACCGAGATCGTAGGGGAGAAGATCGTTCTCGACAGGCAGATCGAGATGGCCGACCTGTTGAACAGCGTCACGGGGGAGTCATTCGGCCTCAACGAAAGGGACTTCCTTGTGATGACGGGATATGGCGCCGACGATATCGTGGGGAAGAGCAACAGGGAATTGAGGGTCAGATTCGGAGGGAATGCTCCCATCATCGAGAGCAGATATAATGATGACGATGGGATACTTGCTTACGCTTTTCTCAGCAAAATGCTGAAATTCAGGGTGCCTTTTCAGGAATATGAAAGACCGATGAAGTTTTCGGGGTCAGCAGGAAGCATGGAAGTCCATGCTTTTGGGATCAGCCCGGGCGCGCAGGGGGGATCGGCAGACCTGAGAAGCCAGGTTGAAATCCTCGAGTATAGCCCGAAAGGGGAGATGATAATCCGGCTTGAAACCGATGATCCAGAAGAGGAGCTTGTACTGGCAAGCGTCGAACCGGAAGAATCGTTGATCAAGACGTACGAAAAAATCGCGCGGAAGGTGTCAGCTGCCAGTCCGGAGCTGATCGGCGAAAAAGATATCCTGCTGGTTCCAATCGTCGATTTTTCCACGGAATGCTCCTTCAAGCCTCTTCTCGGCAGGTATCTTCGCAATGAAGGATTCAGGGAATATTTCATCGCTGAAGCGAGGCAGGACGTCAGGTTCAGGCTCGATAGCAGCGGGGTACAGCTTGAGTCCGAGGGCGTATTCTTCCTTAAAAAAGGAGGCGGCGAGGGAAGATCGATTATCTTCAGCAGGCCGTTCCTTCTCTATCTCAAGCGCAAGGGCGCAGAGCTGCCGTACCTGGCTGTCTGGGTGGATGGCGCGGAGGTGATGGCGGCCGCGGCGAAGTAAACCAGGGGGGGCCGCCTGTCGAACAGAAAATGATCCCCCCGCGCAAAATCCTTTTTGTCACCAGTTGCCGGACTCGTTTACTGAAGGCTCGGTCCCGCGCCGACGATCAAGCGGCGATAATGATATCCCATGTCGACGACACCGGAATCGACAACCATATCTATTCTGGTCGTGCGAAGGTCGAAATTGAAAAGGCTCGCCTGATCGCTCCCAGCGTCGACGCAGGGACTTGTCTCGGTCTGTCCGCTTGCTACATGCGAGAGGTAATAATCTCCATCGGGCCCGGTGACCCATAAAGGATCGAGGCGGATCGTGTTTCCAATTCCTTCATAATCGGCCTGATCGATGCAGCAGTTCTGTATCAGTGGTTCGCCGGCGCCGTTCTCGTGTATCTGCGCTCCGCCGCTTGAAGTCGTGTTGTCCCATAGTATGCAGTTCGTTACGACGGGGACCTCGTCGGTGTGGATATAGATACCGCCGCATACAGATCCAAAATTAGCCGCGAAGGTGCAATTCGTAACATTCGGAGATGTCTTGTTGCACATGATCGCTCCGCCGTATCCGGTGATAGCGTTGTTTCCGATGAAAAGACAGTTGAACAGGTCTGCAGGATCGCCTCCGCGAGGATAATAGAAATAGATCGCTCCTCCCGCCGCAGCGTCATTATCGTTGAATACGGTATTCTGTATCAGCGGCGAGGCGTAATATGTGTTGATCGCACCGCCGCCCCCGTTGGCAATGTTTCCGTCAAACAGGCACCCATCGATATGAACGACGCACTGGTACATATAGAACGCACCCCCATACCAAGCGGTATTGCCACTGAATTCACAATCGTTGAATACAGGTTCAAGCGCCGTGTTATTCCAGTTCGTGATGTATATGCCGCCGCCGTTATTGTAATTTCCGGAGACCGAGTTCTCGTCGAAGTCGCACCTGGTCACCGTTATCTCGGAGTTGTAGCTTAGAAGGCCTCCCCCATATTTCGCGCTGACATTCTGGAAGAAATGGCAATCGGTGATCTGCGTCGTGCTGGCATCCATCGCGAGAAAGCCCGCTCCGCCCGCATAATCGGAACCCATCCCACCGGTCTCGTTGAAGCGGATGATCGAAGTGCTGATCGTCGAGTTATCGGCGGTCGCGTAGATCCCCGCTCCGAATTCCGCGTAGTTGTTCTCTATGATGCAGTGAGAGATCGTCATAGAAATACCGCTTAAGAATACACCGGCGCCCCGGCCGGCCTCGCCCTCCCCGTTGGCGTTGCCGCCGGTGATGGTGAACCCGTCGAGAACGGCGCCATCGGCGCCGATGACGACGTGGAACGCCATGTCGTTGCCGTCGAGAATCGTTGGATTCGCCGCGACATCGCGTTCAGCGAGGGCGGCTTCCGATCCGTCGAATCCTCCGTAGAGGGATACTCCGCTCTTGAGGCTAACAACGGGCCTGTCGTGATCGGTAGTGCCGGATGTGTACGTTCCGGCTACCACCCATATCTCGTCTCCCGCTTTCGCAGCGGTGACCGCCGCCGAGAGGTTTGTGAAGGCGTCATCCCAGCTCTCTCCAGATCCAGTCCCGCCGCCGGCCTGGTCGACGAACCATGTCGCGGCTTCAGGTTCGTCGCCTCCTCCAGGCGACGTACTGCTCGAGCATGAGGTAAGAAGAAAGAGGGAGGGAATCACCAGTACCAGTGTTATAACGCGAAAAACCCTGATTCGGGCAGGCGCGATAAAACCGGGTTTTCTTTCTGGCAGCGGATTTTTGTTTGAATATCGATAACTGAGGCCGGACAACGATATCATAGTAATCCCTTTCCTTTTGTGGAGTTGATCGTCCCTAATCGCTTTGACAGAATACAAATTATTGAGACGGATGTCAAGAGCCCCAGGTGTTTCTGACCGATCATCTTTTGTCCTTGATAAAAGGGATATTTTTGAAGATGATGTGGGCGGTTTTCATCTCCCGGGTGAGGTGCCCCGCAGCTTCCGGAGTCGTTTTTCATGATGCAGGAATAAAGAAGGTAATAATGAAAGAAAAAAAGAGAGAGATCAAAACCCCTTTGATCCTTGCCCCCGTCCCCGTGGTCCTCGTCGGCTGCGCCCATGAGGAACTCGGGCATAATCTTCTCACCGTAGCCTGGTGCGGAGTAAATTGCTCCGATCCGGAGATGATGCATGTATCGATAAGACCTGGACGTCATTCGTACAGGATGATAAAGGAAAGCGGCTGTTTCACAGTCAATCTGCCGACAGCGGGTATTGTCCGCCAGGTCGATCTTTGCGGAGTCGTCTCTGGAAGAAATGGTGACAAATTCGAACGCGCCGGGCTTACGCCGTTGCCTGCAAGCAGGATCGATGCTCCACTTGTTGCCGAATGCCCCGTGAATATCGAATGCGAATTACGTGAAGTCCTCGAACTCGGCGTCCATCATCTCTTTATCGGAGAAGTCGTCGCCAAGCACGCCGATGCGGCGCTGATGGCCGAGGGCAGGCTCGATATCTCTGAAGTGCCGCTGATCACCTATGTCAACGGCGAATACCGAGCTCTAGGGGAATTCCTCGGTACATCGGGATTTTCGCTTAAATAGCGTGGCGCACGGGCAATATTTCCCGAAAAAACAAAACACCTGTCAAAGAGGCAACCGGATTGTCGATTGGATGTTAAACTCTTGATGCCTGGCGCGGGATAGTATATCATCGGAAGGGTCCGGAATTGGATGGTGATTCCCTGTTGGCGCGGCGGGGGTGGCGGAAGGGAAGGGAAAATGGGAAAGCTCAAGGACGAGATGCGCCGCCAGATGCGGCTTCGCGGATACAGCCGCAAGACCGAAAAAAACTATCTCCAGCAGATAACCAACTTTGTAGCGTTTTTCAGGAAAAGCCCGCTTGAGCTCGGGAAAGTCGAGATAGAGACTTTTCTTCTTCATCTGACAGAAACGAAACAAGTATCGATCTCATATCATAACCAGGCGGTCAGCGCCCTGAAATTCCTCTATGCTCATGTACTCAGGAAATCGTTTGTGATCAGCGAGTTACCCCGGCCTAAAAAAGCCCGCAAGCTTCCTTCAGTGCTGAGCATGGAGGAAGTGCAGCGTCTTTTCTCCGTTGTGAGAAACAGAAAACACCTGGCGATAATGATGGTTGTCTATTCGGCGGGGTTGCGATTGGGGGAGGTGGTGCGCCTCAAGACGCGCGACATAGATCCGGAACGCCACCTGATCCATGTCAGGGGAGGAAAGGGCAGGAAGGACAGGTACACGATCCTCTCCGATGTGGCACTGGGAGTGCTGCGCGACTATACAAGGGCTTATTGTCCCTCGGCCTGGCTTTTTCCGGGAGCTGATGAAAAACGGTATATCTCTCCGAGAAGCGTTCAGAACATGATCACAAATGCATCACACCGCGCCGGGATAAGCAAACAGGTCAGCACGCATACCCTCAGGCACAGTTTCGCGACGCATCTGCTTGAAAACGGGACCGATTTGAGGTATATTCAGGAACTGCTGGGACACAAGAGCTCAAAAACGACTGAAATATACACCCATGTCTCGAGGAAGGATTTAGCACGAATAATATCTCCCCTCGACCGCATGAAAGCATTTGGAGGTTGAAAGCGCGTTCAGAAACAATAATGCGGATTAACACATCCCTGGTAGAATAGATCACGAAACTTTTACACGCATCTCAGCATGTTTTTCATGGGACGCAATTACGAACAAAAAATCGTCAATAACCCGTTATG
>JAFGCX010000024.1 GCA_016932415.1 Candidatus Krumholzibacteriota bacterium | reverse complement strand
CCCCGGTACTTGGTACCATGAGGGTTCGATTCCCTCCTCCGGCACCATTATTATCAATGAGTTAGACGGATCGGTTGATCCGTTTTTATCATGTGGGATAGGGATCCTGTTTGGTTTTGTGCCTGCCCCGCTCCCTCAGTGCCTGCCCCGTGTACGAAGAAGCAGATGCCATGATAGCATCCATGGCGCCACAAGCCACAATACCGCCTCCCTCGTCGCCCCCTTCAGGTCCCAGGTCAATTATCCAGTCGGCGTTCGCTATGACTTCGAGATTATGTTCAACGACAAGTATTGTGTGGCCGTCGGCAGCGAGTCCGTCGAATATTCCGATGAGTCTTTCGATATCCTGAAAGTGCAGTCCGGTCGTCGGTTCGTCGAGGATATACAGGTTCTTCCCGGCACTTTCAGATAATCCGCCGGCCGATCTTTTTTTCATTTGCGACTTTATTAGTTCTGCAGCCAGTTTCAGCCTCTGGGACTCGCCTCCCGACAGTGTGTCCGACCTCTGACCAAGTTGGAGATAACCCAGCCCGACCGATGAAAGGATATCGAGCGCGGCGGACAACATCCTGTCATCGATGAAAAGTTCTTTCGCCTCATCGATCGTCATATTCAGGGTCTCGAAGATATTCCTGCCCCTGTGCTTGATCGCGAGAGTCTCCTCATTATAGCGCCGGCCTCCACATTCTTCGCAGGGAACGTGGACATCAGCGAGAAATCCCATCTCCACCTTTTTCGTCCCCATTCCCCTGCAGTGTTCGCATCGCCCGCCCTTTGAATTGAATGAGAACCGCGCCTTCGCGTATTTGCGCTCTTTCGAGATCTTTTCGCAGGCAAAGAGTTCCCTGATCCTGTCGAAGATGCCGCAGTACGTGGCGGGATTGCTCAGCGAAGAACTTCCGATCGGTCCCTGGTCGATGCTGATGACGCCCGCGAACCGTTCAAATCCTACGATTTCCCTGCAACCTGCCGGCTTCTTCCGTTCAAAGGAAGATGCGATGACATCGAAGACAAGGCTCGATTTTCCGCTTCCCGAGACCCCTGTGACAGCTGTTATCCCGCCTGCCGGTATCGTCAGATCGAGATTCTTGAGGTTGTTCGCCTCGGCACCCCTGATTTCAAGACCGTCACACTGTTGCCATTTTCTATCAGCCCTGCCGATCCGTTTCCATCCGGAGAGATACATGCCGGTGAGAGACGAAGGATCTGATTCGATCGAATCGATGTTGCCCTCGGCGACCACCCTGCCACCAGACGTCCCGGCGCCAGGTCCCATGTCTATGATATGATCGGCGGCTCGTATGACCTTTTCGTCATGCTCAACGACTATTACAGTATTTCCCTCGTCGCGCAGCCGTTTCATGATGTCGATGAGTTTTTCCGTATCACGCTCGTGCAGTCCCACCGTTGGTTCATCCAGGACATAGGTGACAGAGCAGAGTCTGCTACCGAGCTGAGCGGCCAGCAGCACTCTCTGCAACTCGCCTCCGGAAAGGGTCGACGTCCTTCTGTCCAGCCTCAGGTACCCCAGCCCCATCTGTCTTATCGGCTCGAGCCTGCCGGCGATCTCTCTTCTGAGAGCTTCGGTGACAATGATTTGCCTTTCAGTGAGACCGGAATTTTTTTGGTCTTCATCTATATAGCTTAGAAACTGAAGTGTCTCGTCGACCGTCATCGCGCAGAGGCTTGAGATGTTTTTTCCGGCAAAGATAACGCGCAGGACCTCAGGCGATAACCTCGCCCCCGAGCAGGCGGGGCAGGTGACATCCTCCATCAGCGGAAGCATCTTCTCGCCCCTCTTATCGGCATGTACCCGCTCGTATTCCCTTTCGACATGGCCGCAGAATCCCGGCCATCTTACCTCCCATCGATGCTCTCCCTCGCGCCCTTTCCGGTTGAACCTCCATACGGCGCTGAAGAATTCATCCCCCGCGCCATGCATCGCCAGCTGGCGCGCCTCAGAAGAAAGCTCGTCGTAGGGAACGGAATAATCTATCCTCTTTTTCTCCCCTACAGCCACAAGTATCGCAAGGTACTGGCCACCACGCTCACCATAGAACCCTCCCGTCCTGCTTCCATCCATCGCTCCGTTGAGCAGCGAAAGGTGTGGATGTGACACGAGGGCTTCAGCGCTGCAGACAGTCTTCACGCCGAGTCCCCTGCACTGCGGGCAGGCCCCCTGGTGATGATTGAATGAAAAGATCCTTGCCGAAAAGTCGGTCGCGCGGTCTCCGACCATACCGGCTCTGGAAAAAAGCAGCCTGTAATGATCGTATATCTCTGTGACCGTCGCTATTATCGAACGGGGGTTGTCGATGCTTCTATTCTGGCCGATAGCGATCGCGGCGTTCAATCCCGCAGTCTGTTCGACCGGCGGAAGTGGAATTTTCTTCATATATCTTCTCGCCTGGGTAGAAAGGGATCCGAAATACAACATCCTGCTTTGCGCGTAGAGAGTGTCGAAGGCCAGCGACGATTTACCGCTGCCGGATACGCCTGTTATGACAGTTATTTTTCCATGGGGAATATCGACGTCGACCGACCTGAGGTTATGCGTTGTCACGCCGCGAAGCTCTATCTGCTTTTTCGGACCTGCCGATTCTTCCCTTTCGATATCCATCGACATCGCCAAGGTATCCCGGGCCGCGTCTCTTAAAGCCATGCCGGTAAGCGACTCTTCTGCCAGAACCGCTTCACCAGGTCTTCCCATGAATACAAGACCTCCGCCTTCTTCACCGCTTCCCGGGCCTAGATCTATCATCCAGTCAGCGGACCTGATGAAGTCAAGATTATGCTCGATAGCAACGACGGTATTTCCAGCCTCCACCAGACTTCTTATCGCCCGCAGCAGGATAGCTATATCGGCAGTGTGAAGAGAGGTGGTCGGTTCGTTGAGTATATACAGTGTCTTGCCGGATGATGGCCTCGCGAGCCGTGACGCGAGTTTTACCCTCTGCGCTTCCCCTCCCGAGAGGGTTGTCGACGGCTGCCCCAGCGTGATGTATCCGAGGCCTACATCAAGGAGCGCGCCGAGATGACGCATTATCCTCTTGTCGTCACTGAAAAAATTTGCCGCTTCTTCTACCGGCATCTCCAGGACGTCATGGATGTTGACCCCTCTGTACAGGACTTCGAGGGTGCTGCCGTCAAACCTCTTCCCATCGCACTCTTCGCATATAACAGAGATATTCTCCAGGAAATGCATCCCGATCTGCTGCACGCCCGCTCCCTGGCAGGCCTCGCATCTTCCGCCTTCGACATTGAACGAAAACCTTCCCTTGTCATACCCGCGATCCCTGGAGACCCGGCAGCCCGCGAAAAGATCTCTGATCAGGTCGAATAGTTTCGTATAGGTGGCCGGATTGCTGCGCGGAGTCCTCCCGATAGGCGCCTGGTCGATCTCTATTACCGAATCGATCAGATCAATCCCTTCTAAACTTCGGCAGAGCTCTCCCCCTTTTTCAGCCTCGCCCTTTAGGATTGCCGAGAGCGTCCTGTTGACCAGCGTTGATTTGCCGGCGCCGGAGACTCCCGTGACGACGTTGAAAGCGCCGGTCCTGAAAATGACATCGATATCCCTGAGATTGAAACCCCGCGCTCCGCCTATCCTGATCTCACCGCTGCCTTCGCGGTAAACATCAGGCGCTTTGATCTTCTTTTTTCCCAGCAGATACGCCATTGTCTCACTTGCCGGGTCGGCGCTTTCCATATCGGACGGTGGCCCCGCGTAGAGGATCTTTCCGCCAAGGACTCCCGCCTTCGGACCGATATCGACAAGGTAGTCCGCGCTATACATAGTCTCCTCGTCGTGTTCGACGACCAAGACCGTGTTCCCCCTGTCCCTGAGCTTTTTCAGTATCGAGAGCATCTTCTTGTTATCACTCGGATGCAGGCCGATCGACGGCTCATCCAGTACGTAGAGGAGCCCCTGCAGCCCCCCTCCGGCAAGTCCCGCCAGCCGGATCCTCTGCGCCTCTCCACCTGACAGGGTAGTCGACTCTCGGTCGCATGTCAGGTAGCCGAGTCCCAGATCTCGGAGAAGGCCGGTTCGTTCGATTATCTGCCGCGCGA
The DNA here is from genome assembly GCA_016932415.1 of Candidatus Krumholzibacteriota bacterium. Lineage (NCBI taxonomy): Bacteria > Candidatus Krumholzibacteriota > Candidatus Krumholzibacteriota bacterium. The sequence goes on along the minus strand of JAFGCX010000024.1, from coordinate 23,680 downwards.
TAGGTCCACCCACCGGACTGTCCTTTTCAGAGAGATCGATCAGGGAGAAAAATTCATGCAGCCGGTCGACTGTCATCTCTGACATCTCAGCGATGTTCATCCCCAGGCAGGTAACTCCCAGAGCCTCCCTGCCCAGGCGCCGGCCACCGCATCTGTCGCACTTTATTGAGCGGGCAAACCTCAGGATATTCCTGTTCCTGTCGCGCCTGAGAATATCCTCCATCACAGGAAGGATCCCCTTGTAATATCCTTCTTCGCGGGGTCTCGCCGTGAGGCCGTTCCACTTCAGCCTCGATTCCAGCGGATGCTTTCCGAACGGTATCTTTATTCTTTCCGAACCGTTCAATACGACATTTACCTGTTCGGCGGTCAGTTCTTTCCATGGAATATCTATATTGAAGCCATGCGCCCGGCAGACTTCGTCTAGCACATCGAGGGTCACCTGCGAATAGACAAGATACCCGTTCGGAGTAGTCAGCACGAGCGCACCCTCGCGGATCGTCTTCGTATCGTCCGAGATGAGGAGTTCTGGCACTATCCTGTCCTCCACGCCAAGACCCTTGCACTCGGGACAGGCGCCTTTTTCCGAATTGAAGGAGAAAAGACTGGAGCTGGTTCCGGGCTCGCAGTCTCCCAGCCTCGAAAAGAGGAGCCTCAGGTGATCGCTCAACCCCGAGATTGTCCCGACCGTCGATCGGGGATTCCTTACGACCGTCTTCTGGTCTATCGAGATCGATGGTGAAAGACCCGTCATTATTTCGAAATCAGGCATTCCGAGCTTACCGATGTACATTCTTGCGTATGAAGAAAGAGTCCTGAGATACCGCCTCTGAGCCTCGCGGCATATAGTGTCGAATGCGAGCGACGATTTTCCGCTACCGGATACTCCCGTGACAACTACCAGTGAGTCGCGCGGGATCTCGAGATCTACCGATCTGAGGTTGTGTTCACCGGCGTTTTTAATGATGATCCGGTCCATGCGGCAGCATCCCTGGTTAAAACAAGCAAAATGAATAGCCACAGGACCGAAGAATAAAGGGAAATAGTGATATAATTCAAGGATAAGAAAAACCCCATACCATTTAAACCCCCAAAAAATATCCATCCAAAACCTTGACTCGCCGGATAGATTATGCTAATATCGTCCGGCGGTCGGATATATACCCGCTGGCCCCATACAAATCTTATGTCATAACGGATTATTTCTTTACGCGGGAGGTGGACTCTACATGCGGAAACTGATAATTTTCCTTTCTGCCATCATCCTTGTATCATCAGTATCTACTGAGTCATTTGCCACTCAGAAAACCCTTGCAATCACACAGCTTTGGCAGCATAAGGATACAAACATGATTTGTATACCGGGCGCGAGTGCCGCGCCTCATGCTCCTAATCACGCTCTTGTCTGCATGCATTGCGGTACTTACTGCGCTCCGGCGAGCTGCGCGATGTACGCTCTCTTCACTGGCCGTGGAGCCCCGTTTATCAACCAGGATGATATCTATGACAATTCAAAGGTTCTCGGCGGAGAGATAATGGGTAACGGTATCCTGGAGACCCATGCGCTCGGTATGTATGCCGGAACAGCTATGAAACCACCGGAGATCCAGAATGCCTTTACTTATGCTGTCGGCATAGTACCTTTCCAGTTCGGCCCCCAGTTGACGACGAATCCTCTTCTTACATGTTCGGATGTCATATGGTGCATCAATACCGATATACCGATCCTCTGGATCGATATGGGATCATGGCCGCAGGATCAGACGACACTGCCGGAGGAGATAATATACGACTCCGGTCATTGCAAGATAATCGCCGGTTATGACGATCTTGATACGGCGGAGTGCGAGGACGATATGTATCTCATTTACGATCCCTGGCCGAATTCCGGTTCACCGTACTTTCTGCCCGGAAACCAGGTCATCGATGTCGTCGATATCTATCTTTCAATAACGTCTGTCCATGGGACAGATGATGATACATGGGGAAAGATCAAAAGCATTTTTAATGAATGATCCGTTAACAGGGGTATATCCGCTCGTAACGCGCAGGGAGAGACCGGTTTCTCCCTGTGTTTTTTTATCCGCCGGTGAGAGTCCTTAATATCGTTCCGCCCTCTCCAACGGCAGTTCCGGTATTCGCATCAGTGAAGAACAACGCCCTGAGGTCTGCCGCGGTGACCGGCGTCGATCTGGCCCAGCTTGCTCCGCCATCGACCGATTTTATGATCACGCCTCTCTTGCCGGCCGCGATCCAATTATCATCTCCGAGATAAAATACAGCGTCAAGATCAGTCGATGTTCCTGACACTACGGGACTCCATGTCGCTCCCCCGTCGGTGCTTCCGAGAATTATCCCTTCCGCCCCTACGGCGAACCCTGTGGAAGGACCGGAGAAAGCGACCGATGAAAGATCCAGTACAGTCGGAGAATTCCTTTCCACCCAGTTCTGTCCGGCATCATCTGTGAATATAATCACGCCACCATTTCCCACAGCCAGGGCGGAGGAATCAGCAGTCATCAATATGCAATTGAGGTTTGATCCTGACCCCGTCGATCTGTCCGACCAGTTCAGCCCGGAATCCGATGTATGGATGATCGTGCCTCCTGAACCTGCCGCCATACCGTTTAACAGGTCGAAGAAGGAAATGCTCTTCAGTTCTGTCGCGACAGGCCCTGTCACCTCGTCCCAGGTGACCCCGCCATCAGTCGACTCGAGTATTATCCCTCCTTCACCGACTATATAACCTTTTTCGTCATCGGTAAAACATATCCCCGACAACCCCATCTCTGTGTCTGTCGATACTGGATTCCAATGGACACCGGAGTCGACCGTTTTCGCGATCGCTCCATTTTCCCCTACGGCGATTACTTTGCTGGCGCTTATCATCCAGACTGAATTGAGCGAAGTGAATATTCCCGTGCTGATACTGCTCCACGTATCTCCTCCATCATCGCTTTCGAGGATCGTCCCCCTGTCGCCCATGATGATATTTCTCTGCGAATCGATCATCAGTACCGCGTAGAGGCCTTCCCCCGTTCCGCTGGTCTCTGATACCCAGGAGATCCCACCGTTAACCGTTCTGACCACAAGGCCATCTGTTCCGACTGCAAGGGACGTCGCAATATCTAACCGGTCTACTCCGGCAAGTCGCATTCCGGTTCCGCTTGCCTGTGATTCCCACGTTTTCCCTCCGTCGTCGGTATCAAGGATCGTTCCATTGTCCCCAACGGCCGTTCCGTTAAGAAGATCACAGAAATCGATCGCGAAGAGGGCGCTCTCAGTCACGCTCTCTATAAACGACCATGTCTCTCCACCGTCTATCGTTCTAAGGACGGTTCCATAATATCCGACGGCCACGCCATTGAGAGAATCATGGAAATACAGATCGGTAAGATATGGAATGACAGATCCTGTCTTTTCGCTCCATGAAGAAGCGTCGGAAGCCGAGATGATTATCGTACCTTCCATCCCCACCGCGGTAAGATTCGAGCCGGAGGCGAAGATATCAAATAGCGTATTGTCGGTTCCTGAATCTACGACCTCCCAGTTCAGCCCGCTGTTTTCAGTATATAGAATTATTCCTCCCGCGCCGCACACGACAGCTTTTGCCTCGTCGATCACTGAATATCCGTAAAGTGTCTTCGTAACGCCGGAAGATGCCTGGTCCCATATCGTTCCACCATCTCTCGTCGAAAGGATCGTACCGCCAGATCCGACGACCCACACCATGCCCGATTCATCGATAAAAGAGCGGTAATAATCGGAAGTGATCCCGGAAGGCTCCTTATCGTCCCAGTTCGACCCTCCGTCAGAAGTAAAAAGGATCGTGCTGCTCATTCCTGTCGCCACACCGCTCAGTTCGTCGGCGAAGAATATCCCCGTCAGGTCCTCGTTCGTGCCGCTTGTCAGCGGAGACCACGACTCGCCGCCGTCGGATGTCTTGACTATATTACCTCCGGAACCGGCCATGAAACCGGTGGATGGATCGATGAAATATACAGAATTATAGTCTATCGATGTCAGCAGCTGCGTCTTTGTCCATGATTCTCCCATGTCGGAAGTCCTGAATACAGCGCCCTCATCGCACGCGGCAATACCATTCTCCCCATCGAAGAAATAAATACTGTTTATGTGGATATCCTCGCCGCATGATAACCTCACCCAGTCGATCCCGCCGTTATATGTCCTGAATATCGTTCCCGATGATCCGGCCGCGTATCCCGTGTCCGGCGAAGCGAAAAATACCGAGTTGAACTGATTTGGAACAGTCACTTCCCGCGCGGACCACTCGCTGCCGGAGTAATCAAGTCCGAGAATGATCCCCGATGATCCAACAGCTACCGCCGTCGAATCAGAAGTCATTGATACCTTATTGAGGTTGTTACGCTGATCGATAGATTCCTTTTTCCAGGCGAGTCCTCCGTCCAAAGAACTGAGAAGCCTGCCGGAATCGCCTACGACCAGCCCCGATCCGGAGTTTCTCATATCTATACCGTATAGGTTGCTCAAGGTGCCGCTGCCGACCCCGCCCCAGGTGTTTCCACCGTCATTTGAGATAAGGATCAGTCCTCCCGTCCCGATCGCCACTCCCTCATTTTCGTCAATAAAGATAATATCCCTCAGGCCATTGTTACGTACCGCGGGGCTCTGGATATACCACGCGGATTCATCCTCGATCTTTCCCGGAGTGAACGGCTCGCCTGTACATGCTGGAAAGATCAGTGGGATCAGGGCGATGACGATGACTGCGATTTTATTTAGTATCGATCGGGTCTTCAACTTGTCTCTCCTGAAAATCCTTCATCGTTCAAATCAGCAGGGGTGTTCCTGTCGAATGATATTCCAGTCTGTCCGGCCAGTCAAGTTCTTCGCTACAACTCTACTTTGCGCTTTCCTCCCGGGAGAGCGTTTTACTTGCAGCTTCTATCTGCGTCAACAGTTCTCCCTCCCTCTCCCTCATCGCGCCTTTCCTGGACGAATCGATCAGGACCCGGGCTTCATCGTTTCTGCCCTGCCTCCATAGAGCAAGAGCGAGGTAATATTCTACCATACAGGATCCTGGATCATCCCTTAAAACGATCCGGAATTGCTCTTCCGCCTGCCCGAACTCACCTTTCTGCAGCAGAATATTGCCAAGTATCCTGTGTCCGGATATATAACCGGGAGAAAGGAGCAGTGACTTCCTCACATTTTCTTCCGCCTCGGCAGCCTTACCTGCTTTGCTCTGCTCGTATCCCGCCGAAGCATACAACTCGGCTTCATAGTCATATGCCTCTGAAACGAAAGGTCCGGGAAGGGTAAAAAGAAGGATGAGCAGTATTATGACTCCCATATCTATTCCTGTTTCTTTCCATTCGCGGTTTTTTACTCTTGCCGCGAAATGCGTGATTCCCGCGGCGCTCATGAGCGTTATTACCGGCATCATCACGATCCGGTATCTTGACGCTACGAAAACGGCTATTATTGTGAGTGGATAGACTATGAGAAATATCATCACGGGGCCGGGGATCTTTTCCCTGTTATAAAACAGGCCCATAAGAGCGAAAGGAAGAATCAATCCAAAAGGGAATCCGAATTCTCCTATCTTCCATACTGCTATCGAAAGCAACCTGGAGTACTTCCGTCCGGTGTAGATATCTATATTTCTCGGTAATTCCCTGGAACTCAGAAACTGAACGCTTTTATTAGCGATCCCCTTTAAAAACCCGGCGGGATCAGTCACGATATATTCCCTGTAACGATCCATGAAATATTTCCGGTGTCCTGAATCGCCGGTAAAGCCTTGGACAAGCGGTTCTCTCGTCAGTTTTCGCCATGGATAGCCGGGCCGTATCATCATAGTGCTGTCAGTGTCTGGATTGTTCCCTATGTAAAGATTGATCGATCCTGATCGGGGCATCGGGCTGAAATGGCCTGTAATATTTCTGGAGACGAAAGCGATACCGGTGAGGACTATTATAAAAGCCGCCAGCATGATTGTATAGCGGATAAATGATCTTCCCACTCCTCCCCTGCCATCTTTCACCCTTAAGGCAAAATAGATATACGTCACCAGAATGAAGGGAAGAAAAGTCGCGCGTATCGCTATCGCGATACCGGCGGCCAGGCCTGAAAAGATAAACAGCGACAAATTATCCCTGTCGAGCGTCTCGATCATCAGCATCATGAGGACCACAGAAATAAATGACGCCCACCCTGTCGCTAGAAGCTCTCCTTCAAAAAAGAACATAGTTCCGCAGATCGCTATCATTACAGCGGCAAGTATCGCTGTCTTCCTGTCAAAGAGTTTTTTCCCGATAAAATAGATCAGTACCGCTGAGACTGCTCCCGCCGAAAGCTGAATGATCCTTGCCGCTACCGCCTGATCGTCGAAAACCGATATTGTCATGGCGAGATACAACGGATAAAAGAACGATTGCCAGAAGAGCCTGGGGTCGAGGGAATGCGTCGATACTATATTCCTCGCTATATCAAGATATGTGGCTGAATCTATGACCGGAGTGTCGAAGAGGGGTCCTTTTGAGATCTCCAGGAGGTAAATAAACCTCACGGCCAGTGCCAGAAGAAAAATTCCAGCAGCAATTAAAATATCCTTTTTCGTTGATCCCGGTTTTTCGGAGATCATTTTCTCACCGATCCCGCGCCGATCTCGGAAGATCTCATCCCGCTTCATGTTCCGTGCGTCTTATTATCTCGTTCTGTAGATCAGTCCCTAGATCTACGAAGTAATCGCTGTACCCGGCGACCCTTACAATCAGATCCTTGTGGCTCTCAGGATCATCCTGTGCTCTTCTCAGAATATCAGCACTGACGACGTTAAACTGAATATGGTGTCCGTTCATACTGAAATACGCCCTGATCAACTGACGTACCTTCTCGATGCCCTTCCCCTCAGAAAATACCTGTGGAGAGAACTTCTGATTGAGAAGAGTACCGCCGGTCTTGAGATGATCGAATTTCGAGGCGGATTTAAGCACCGCCGTCGGGCCTTTCCTGTCCGCTCCCTGGACGGGTGATATCCCCTCTGAAAGAGGAACGCCTGCCTTCCTTCCATCAGGCAGCGCGCCTGTCTTGCTTCCAAAATAGACGTGGCAGGTGGTCGGAAGCATATCCACGCGGAAATACCCCCCCTTGGCGTTCTCGATGCCATCGACGGAATCGAAGAAGCTTTCGAATATCCTTACCATTATCAGGTCGGGATAATCATCGTCGTTCCCGTATTTTGGAGTCTCGTCGACAAGGATCTTCCTGAGCTTTTCCTTTCCATCGAAATCCCGGTCGAGAGCATCTATCAACTCATCGAAAGAAAGATCCGCCAGATCGAAAATGTGGTATTTTACCGCCGCCATCGCGTCACTCACTGTTCCAAGCCCGACACCCTGGATATACGACGAATTGTACCTCGCTCCTCCTTCGTTATAATCCATCCCCCTCTTGACGCAATCGTCTATCAGAAGCGACATCAGCGGCGCGGGAAGAGTCTCCGCCCATATCGATTCGATGATCAGATTTCCCGCGATCTTTATGTCGATAAAATATTTGAGCTGACGTTCAAATGCGCCGTAGAACTCCTCGAAGTCTCCGAATCCGGCGGGGTCACCGGTATCGATACCAATCGATTTTCCCGTGACCGGATCAGTACCTCGGTGAAGCGTCAACTCGAGGATCTTCGGGAGGTTGAAATATCCGGTAAGAATATAACTTTCCTTTCCGAATGCTCCCGTCTCGACGCACCCGCTCGCTCCGCCGGCCCTGGCGTCTTCGATCGATTTCCCCTGCCTGAGCATCTCGGCGATTATCGCTTCGGTATTGAATACCGATGGCTGACCGAATCCGGTCTTCACGATCTTAAGTGCTCTGTCAAGGTACTTGTCCGGGTTCTTACGGCTGATCTGAACCATCGTTCCCGGTTGAAGAAGCCGCATCTCCTCGATGACGTCGAGAATAAGATAGGTCAGTTCGTTGACCCCGTCCTCCCCGTTCCCGGTCACTCCGCCGAGGTTAATAAGGCAAAAATCGGTATACGTGTTGCTTTCCTGCGCGGTGACGCCTACTTTCGGCGGTGCTGGCTGGTTGTTGAATTTAATCCAGAACGACTGCAGGAGTTCCTTTGCCTTTTCCTTCGTCAGGGTCCCTTCAGATATTCCTTCTGAATAAAATGGTAACAGCTGCTGGTCAAGCCTTCCGGGATTGAAGGAATCCCACGTATTCAATTCGGTTATTATCCCTATATGGACGAACCAGTAGTACTGCAAAGCTTCATGGAATGTCTCCGGGGCCAGGGCCGGGACTCTCCTGCAGACACCAGCCATCTCGATCAGTTCATCCCTTCTTCTGCTGTCCTTCTCCACTTCAGCCATCTCATCGAGTAGAGCGGCGTACCTTCGCGCGTAGCCGATGAGAGCATCGGCAGCGATAGCCATCCCTTTCAATTCCTCTACCCTCGCCCGACTCACGGGGGACGATTTTTCCGATATTCTTAAAATGCTTTCATCGATCTCTTTTTTGAAATCAATGAAACCCTTCGTGTATATCTTGCCGTCGAGCACAGTGTGTCCCGGGGCCCTCTGCTCCTGAAATTCAGTAAAGATCCCCGCCTCGTACGCGTCAAGCCACTCTGGCGATACTTTCCTGAAAATGATATCCCTGATACTTCTACCTGCCCAGAATGGGATTATCTCACCCTCATGGATCTTCCTCGACTCCGCGCTGACTTTAAAAGAGACCTTTTCCCTTTTGTCGAGTATGTCGAGATCAAGAAGGGAATGTGCGCAGATCTCGGGATAAGTCGATGTGGCTTTCGGACGGGGACCTCTTTCTCCGACGATAAGTTCTCCGGGATTTACGCAGAGAGCTTTATTCTCGAGGATATGCCGGAGAGCTTTCGCCCTCGATACCGGGACCGACAGGTCTTTTTCGGTCTTGTCACGGTAAAACTCGGTCAGGAGAAGAGCCCGTTCCATCGATATCTCCGCGGCGGCCTCAAGACTCTGTTTTCTCAACCTTTCAATCCTCTTGTTCAACCTTTTCATCCTCCGATGCCGACCTCGAGACCGGCGCTCGTGAATTTTTCCGTTATCTCCGCGATATCTTGCGGAGAATGCGGCGAAACAGGACCGGGACGGTACTTCATCCTCATCCGCCTGAATTTATCCTCGCACATCTTATTATACGGAAGAAGTGATACCTTGTGAAGAGCATCTCTATTCATTAGAAATGAGATGATATCTTCGATGTTGCGCGCCGTATCGGTTATCCCTGGTATCAACGGTATTCTTATCTCTATATCAGCCCCGCTGCTCTCAAGGTATTGAAGGTTATCAAGTATCAGCCTGTTCGAAACTCCTGTATATTTGATATGTTCCTTCTCATCGATGAACTTGATATCGAAAAGATAAAGATCGACCAGGCCGCCGAGCCTTTCAATATCTTTTCTTTCGGCGTATCCGGATGTATCGAGAGCGATATGGATCTCTTCATCCCCGCACGCTTTCAAAAGTTCTACGAGAAAATCAGGTTGAAAGAGAGGTTCTCCTCCCGATATCGTCACGCCCCCACCCGAATGCCTGTAAAACACCTCGTCCTTCATTATCTCTCTTATCACAGCCTCTACGGGAACATCATTGCCGGTGACTCTTTCCGATCCTTCATAGCGGCATAACGATATTCTCGATACTACCTCGCCGGGGCGTCGCTGCCGATCATCGATAAATGATTCGGGATTGTGGCACCACCAGCATCTCAGTGGACATCCACTGAAAAAGACCGTAGTCCTAATACCGGGGCCGTCGTGTATCGCGAATTTTTTCAGGTCGAAGATACTCCCTTTCATCGGCGTCCCTCCACCGAAAATCCGCTCAGCAGCAGGTATATGAAAAACGGTCCTCCCAGAAGGGCCGTTATCACTCCGACCGGTATCTCAGCCGGAGCGATCACCGTCCGTGAAAGCGTGTCGCAGATAACCAGGAAAGTCCCTCCGAAGACGAGGCTTGCCGGAGCGAGATTCCTGTGATTATACCCGGCTATCAACCTGCATATGTGCGGTACCATCATCCCGACAAACCCTATCACGCCGAATATCGATACTATGCTGCCGATCATCAGGCTTGCCGCGAGAAATATTACAGTCCTCGTTCTCTTTATGTCGACGCCCTTGCCGGCGGCAAGATCATCCCCGGCGGTTATCAGGTTCAGCTCATTTATCTTCAGAAGGATCATGATCGTCCCGATCGCTATAAAAGGCAGGATAGTCAATACCGGTGAGTACCCGACGATCTCGAAACCACCCATAAGCCACCTGATTATCCTGAAGGAATTATCGAAATCACTTATATACTGTATAAAGAGGATCAGGCTCGAGAAGAAGAAATTTACTGCCACTCCGGATATCAACATCGTGGCTGTGGAGAATCCTTTTTTCAACCTTGTAAGCCCGTAGACTATACCTATCGATACAAGCGCGGCCATAAAGGCGAAGAGCGACTGACCGGATATTCCCGGAAGCGAGAAAGAAATCCCCATCTGAATGTAGATGGCCGCTCCGAACGCCGATCCGCTCGATACTCCCAGGGTGAACGGGGTTGCCAGAGGATTTCTGAATATCGCCTGAAATGCCATCCCACTCAGCGCGAGTGCCGCCCCGGCGCAAAAAGCCGCTATTACCCTCGGAACCCTTATCTTCCAGAATATCTCCGCCTTTACATCGTCACTGTCCGGTCTCAGTACAGTTCCAGGTGTGATCTTTTCAACTCCGAAAAACGGGGCCGCCGCTATCACTGTAAAGGAAGCCAGAAAGAAGAAGGCTATGAACAATTTTCTTTTATTCTTCATCACCTGATCACATCCGGCATTATTATTCTCGTCCCGGAGACGGGATGATCTGAATAGAGGAATTTCTTGTCGAATACTTCGTCAAGGACGCCAGCGGCAGTGAGATCTCCAGTTTTTCCGTAATATGCGCGTTTCCCATCCTTTATGGCCAGGATCGCGTCCGAGACCATAAGTGAACTGTTTATATCGTGCGTGACGGAGAGTATCGTCGCGTTCATCTCTTCCCTGATCCTGCGAAGTATCCTGTACACTTCTTCCGCGTGTTTCGGATCGAGGAATGTCGCCGGTTCGTCGAGAAGTATTATTCCCGATCCCTGGGCGAGGACCGACGCGATCAGGACGAGCTGCTGCTCACCCCCGCTGAGACTGTCAAACCCGCGGTCCGAAAGGGCCAGTGTCCCGGTCATATCAAGCGCTGAACGCGCCGCGTCACGGTCTTCCGGAGTAACAGATGAGAAAGGACTGAGATATGGATATCGCCCCATCAAAACGAGTTCTTCTACTGTAAATGGTATCGATCTGCCGGCGTTCTGGGGGACATACCCGATATCCCTCGCAAGCTTCTTCTGACTGTACTCGCCGATCTTCCGGCCTCTGATCTCAATCGATCCGTTCGAGATCGGAAGGATCCGCATGATGCATTTCAGAAGAGTCGTTTTCCCGGCGCCATTTGGGCCGATTATTGAAAGATGCTTCCCGGCGGGGACTTCAAATGTCATCGACGAAAGGATCTCCTTCCCGCCGAGCCGGCATGACAGTCGATCGATTCTTATATCTATTCCTCGCATCTTCACTCCGAATTGATTATTCCGGCTATATCCTCGAGAAGCATTATGAATCTCGGTCCCGGAATCTGGGTATAATCCTGCGTCAGTAGATATATTTTCTTTCCCCTTACCGCCCTGGCATTCGGGATCCCTTTCCATGGCCTGTTTATCTCTTCCTCAGTATAACCTGCCGCATCTTTTTCAGGAAGAAGTTCGATGATCATGTCGGGATCTATCGCGAGGACACCCTCGGCTGAGATGACCGGGTACTTTATCATCCTCTCCCCGCAGGCATTCACGCCCCCGGCGATATCTATGATCTCGTCGTAATATGTCTTTCTTCCCGCTATATAGATCTTTCCGAGAGAATCAGATCCAAAATCCCTTCCTATCGTTATCATTATTCTCGGCCTGGCCCCGGCTAGGACCCTGGTCCGGACGGAATCTATCCGTGATTCGAGGGATGAGACCAGTTTCACGGCGGCACTATCCACCCCGCATATTTCTCCTATCATCCTGATTGATGCAAGGATATCCTCTATCGTCTTGTTATCTACAGTCATATGAGCGATCCTCAGTTGATCAAGATACCTTCCGGCAGCATCCTGCTCCGGCAGAAGGATCACCATGTCAGGTTTCAGCAACGCTATTATCTCGTAATTGGGATCAAGATAACCCCCGACCTTGGGTTTTTCCGAAACGCCGGGTGGAAACTTGCAGAACCTTGTCACGCCGACCAGTCTATCCTCAAGCCCAAGAGCGTATAGTATCTCCGTACTGCTTGGCGAAAGGGATATGATCCTATCGGGAGAGGAGCTCAGCGCTTTATCACCTCCAGCGCCTTCCAGCCCACTGGAGAAGGAAAGATGCGATACGAGGAATGCCAGGATGGCCATCAGCAGGAAAAGAGAGAAGGATCGGCTTTGAAGCGACTTGCGGAAACCGACGCGCCTTTTCACCAGAACTCTTAATGATGACATTATAATATCTTTTTAATTATATGGTTATTTAAACTACTTAATGTTATACATCAGGTGCATTTCTTTTTTATTTCGTAAAACTGGTCTTTCCCGCCAAGCATTGAGCCCCCGAGGGGAAATCTTTCCCTCGCGAGAGAACACATCATCTCCGATATTTCCCTTATCTCCCATTGGGCGTGGGCATCGCTTCTGAGCCTGGAAAAATGATACAGTTCCCTGAGATTGATCTTGACCATCACCCTTCTCCGGTGCGCGTTTGTCAAAACATATTCCGCGGAAATACCTGCTTTTTCCCTCAACTTCCTGTAAAGTCCTTCGGACTTTTTTATACCCTCTCTGAAAAGAGATATTCCACCTGCTTTTCGCACCGATTCGGGAATAGAGACTCCGAGAGATGTTGAATATGGCTGGACGATCTGGGTCGTCATCCTGTGCCTCTTCAGCTGCGCGTAACATGAAGCAGATACTACGACCTCGAAGGTCATGTCGATATTTTCAAATTCTCTCCACACACCGTTATATGATTCGATCTCCTTCATGACCGAAGCAACGATTTCGGATCGATTTTTACTCTTCATCCTCTTTGCGGCTTCCATCGATTCGGCGTAGGAACTCTGGCCGCCCGAGTATATGATGCTTCCTATCAGCTTTATATCTCCGTTTTCAGTAGCGTCTACCAGCCTGACCCTTTCCGACTGGTCTTTTCTTTTTACCCGAGCTATCCTTCCGGCCTCTCTCTTTACCACCGGCATCATTCTGAAGTAATCAGTCGCCCCCGGATACCGCACAAGAGAAGGTACTTTCCTGTGAGCTATTTTCGACAACCTGTCCGAAAACTCCCTCACTTCCGAAAGTTCGTGGCACGAAAGACGGCTGATCATATATTCCAGTTCGCGGGCGTTTATCGTCATGCCAAGCTGCGCTGACGTTGCCAGCGGCATGAGATACCTTGCGTCTTCTTTCGCTGTCCCACTGCCTGAAGAGGACCTGGCTATTTTCGAGAAAAGTTCTTCGTAGTACCAATTCAAGCTCTCGACCAGGCTGAGAAATTCACTCCTTAATCCTGCTTCCACTATCTCCTTCGGGATGACAAAATCTTTTCCGAGCCGGATATATCGTTGCGATTTTTCAGTATATGATGCCAGTCGGAAATGTTCTATCGCCTCCACGGCGATCCTTGATATGTCCATCACGTCAAAGTTCATAACGGCATGTTCGGCTATCGAGGAATGCCCCATATCGAAAACGATAGCCTCGTTTGATCTGCGCGCTTTCCTTATTTCCTTTCTTGCCTCTCTTCTTAGCGTATTGACGTTTCTCGGATCCCTGCTTATCCTCGCGTAAGCGGCGGAAATGACCTCGGGTGTCATCTCGGCGCCAAGCGCCGTTTCCGCCTTCTTGATCAGATCCGATTCGACATTCAGACCGGCCAGAATGACTTTCATCAATTATCCTCTATCTCTTCATTAGAAATCGAAAAATACCGAACCGTAAAACTTCCACTCTCTCCCCTCCGAGATACTGATATCGGGACGGAAAGGATCAGCGTAGATTATTTCGTCTATTCCGTACGCCGCTTCCAGTGAAGCGGCAAGAGGGTAGTTATAGAAATTAAATCCCTTCAACCTCAGCTCGAAACCCGCGTCCCTCTTGTAATCTTCCGTCATAAACCTGTCCTCGTCCCATGCCCTGCCTGCTTCGGCGAAGATTCCGGCGTAGATCGAACTGAAATACGTAGTCAGCACCTGCCGGTTTATATTGTTCCAGACGGGGAACCTGTAAGTAGCCCTGACCATCGCGTTTTTCCTGCCACCCATGCTGTAATACGAATATCCTCTCATCCCGTCCCTGCTTCCGATGAAAAGATTGAAGAAATCGTCGACTTTGCTCTCATCTATCGCGCCGCCCCTTATAAACAGCGACAGGACGTGAGACCAGTACGGCAGGGGAATGAATTCTTCATAGACAAGCGTATATCTTCCGAATTCGTTTTTGTCATAGATCGGTTTGAAATTATACTCGAACGACCCTGAAGACATCTTGTCGTAAGCTCTTGTCAGTTCCAGCCTGAACCTTCTCCCTGAGGACGGATTTATATCGGAACTGATGCCTGAACCGATTCCACTGTAGTTCAGGTATACGGAAAACTCGTTAGCCTTGTAATAATTCCACCCCAGTTCAACGTCGGCTATATCCCACGCGTTGATATTCAGTCCGTATTCGCCATGATTGTACTGCAGGACGATCTCTTTCCTGTCTCTCGCCGATGGCTGATCCAGTTCGAGCCTGCATCCGAAGAACGCGTCCCAGAGATCATATCTCACCTGAACGTCACCACTCGCCTCTTCGAAATAATTGTAATATTTCCTTGCCGCGTAGAAATTGAAAAAAAAAGTCGGCTTGAACTGTCTCGACTCGATACCGAACTGCAGATTGAATTCCTTGTCTTTATTCACCGACGCTGCGCCATATACTGCCTGCCTGTCAAGGTAATCCCTCGTATCGGCGACAACCCCTAGACGGAGCTGGTCGTCATACCATACTATCCGGGGGAATATATACACCGGCGTATAATCCACATTGTATTTCTTAGCGTCCTTCAACCTTCTGTCCAGATCGGAATAATCGTAATCTGTAACTTGCCCCTGCGAGCATTTCGCTCTGTTTATATACGTGTCTCTTTCTGTTATCAGATCCTCATATACTTCAGAGGCTGAAGCCGGAGCCGCCGACTTTCTCCAGCCGTCGATCCGGCGGATCTCGTATCCGTCAGTTCCGAAAGAGGAAAATACGATATCATCTCCGTCGGAATCGGGCGAGAAAGCGCCTCCAAGTACATTCGTGACATAAAGGTCTTTATTCTCAGCGGGACTTCTATAATAGATGTTGAATATACCTGTCTTATCGCTCGAATAGAAGAATCCAGCGCCGCTCCGATCCCAGGCAGGGTCGCGTTCGTCAGCTCCGGTAGAGATGATCTCGGTCTCATCCCCTGTCTCGGGATCGATCAACACTATATCGTTGCTGACGCCGAGAAAACGGGTCGCCAGAATGCCGCCATCACCCCAGGAAAGCCGGTAATACCGCTGAGCCGTTCTTTTCCGCGAAAGAGGTCTGACGCTCCCGCCTACTACATCTATCAGTACTATATGTTCCGATCCGTCATTACCAGAGATCGCGGCGATCGATTTCCCGTCCGGTGAGAATACGGGGTCTACGACTCGATCCGACTTCGTCAACCGCCGTTCAATGCCCGCCCCGAGGTATGTAATGAATATATCGTTAAGTTCGTATTGATATTTGTTATCGCCCGACCTTTTTGAATAGCAGATCTGTCTCCTGTCCTTTGACAGCGACGGCTTCGAGGATACGTCCCTCGCGATGATATCGCATTTTCCGTCAGTTCCCTGATGGACAAGGTCCACACCCATGTAATCCCTTCCCCTGTTCGACAGATAATAATATCCCCCCTCTTTCCCGGCGAACAGAGGAAAGATATTCATGAACCCGTGCTGGGCTACTCGCTCTCCCTCGATCCGGTTTTCCGAGACCTCGTCCCTTACCGCTGAATATTCCTTCGTTATCTTTCGTACCCACTCGGCATAAAGCTCGCTGTCATCAACGCCGAGCACCTTCCGGCACGCTCCATTAAAGGAAAGGCGCAGAAACCCTGAATGCTCTTTCACCAGTTCAGTGAGCTTTTCCGCTCCATAACTTTCGTTGATGAACCTTACAAGCGAATACCCCTGGTTATATAATTTTTCCGCGTCGAAAGAATTTTTTCCGAAGACTCCCATCTCGTCGAGAGTAAGGAGCCTGTCGTTAAGAACGGCCATCCGGAGTATCATATCCCTGTGAGAATCCCATATATCGTTTCTCGCGCAGGGACACTGGAATTGGGCTACTCCCTCTGCAAGCCAGTTTGGGACGATCTCTCCGGCATACGGCAGCGATCCCTGGAAATTGGGATATCCGTTTATTACATCGGGTCTTTTTTCCTTTTCGAACGTTATACCCTGCAGGTAGATCGATGGCATCCAGAGAGGCATCTTCATTGCCGCCTGGATCGTCACCATGTGCGTGTATTCGTGGGTAATGACGTTTCTGAGCCAGTCGGCGGCTCCCCTCAAAGCGAAATCATAATCTGAAGCATCAATATCTATCCTGTTAAGATAATAATAAGTGGCTCCAGCTGATTTATCCCATTTGTCATAGAGGTTTATATGTATCCTTCCCGGGCTGAAACCATAGAACTTCGTCAGGGCGCCATGGATCTCCTCGGCAATCCTGGCCGTCTCCCTGGCAGACCATTCCTCTCCCTCGTGAAAATGAATTGAAAAATGGTCCGTTTCGAGTGTTCTCCACTCGATCTCCGTGTGATTCCATCCGCTTACCTGAACGGGAAAGATAGACAAGAGAGCCAGGATCATCGGGAAGGCGGCGAATCGAAAGAAGTTTTTACTTTTATACCCCATCATTCTCATACTCCAGAGTCAGCGTCTAAGTCAAACCAGGGGTCGAGTGATCAATATAACACATGGTGAAGCCCCTTTCCCGTAAAATCGGGACCTCACCATGCTTTTTGACTGTTTTGCCAGCCGGATCAGGAGCGGACCCGCGCGAAACCTCCGCGAATCGATCCACGACCGGGCCGATTATCTCTTTATCTTCTTCATGTATCGATATATATCGCTATCCGTAGTCAATATCGCCCTGGTATTCTGCCCCATCGAATTTCTGTATACTTCGAGCGATTTAAGAAAAGAATAGAACTCAGGATCCTGCCTGTAAGCGTCAGCGTATATCTTCGTTGACTGCGCGTCAGCCTTTCCGCGGATCTCCTGCGATACTTTATAAGCCTCGGACTGAATTCCGTTAAGCTCTTTTTCCATCTTACCGTTGATCTCCGCTTTCTTGCCTTCTCCCTCGGAGCGGTATCCCGAAGCAACTCTCTGCCTTTCCGAGATCATCCTTTCGTAGACCTTCTTCCTGACATCCTCTATATAGTTCAATCGCTTTATCTGGACATCGAGAAGTTCGATCCCGTAGCGGCCGACAAGTTCGACAGACTTGGTAAGGATCTCCCTGGCTATCTGTTCCCTTCCTATACTTATCTCGTCAAGAACGACCTCTATCTCGTCTTCGATCGACTTGTCTTTTAAAGCTATCTCGGCTTTTTTCTTTCTGATGTCGTTCGAATTCCTTACAACTTCAAGAAGGGCGTTACTCGATACGACATCCCTTGAGGAGGAATCTATTATATCGTCCATCCGGCCGAGGGCTCCGGTGACGTTGCCGACGGACTGATAGAACAGTAATGGATCGACGATGCGCCATCTCGCTGTCGTATCGAGCCAGATATATTTCTTGTCAGCCGTTGGGATCTGATCGGCCGAACCGTCCCAGATCAGGATCCTCTTCTCGAATTTATGAAGAGTATGGATAAGAGGCGCCTTGACGTGTAATCCCGCCTTGTCTATCTTTCCTCCGACAGGTTTTCCAAACTGGGTGATGATAGCCTGTTCCGCTTCATTCAGAATATAGAACGTATTGATCACAACGACATAAATTAAGACCAGAATCACTAAAAACAGTATTTTTCTGCCTTTCATTTTCCATCACCCCCCTTTCTATCTTTGCCAATTTCAAGAAGTGGCAGGATCGATTTCTGATCCTCGTCTACGATGTAGATCTCCTCCATCCTTGGCAGGATCTCTCCGAGCGTCTCGAGGTAGAGACGTCTGCGTGTCACATCCGGCGCGAGCCTGTACTCCTTGTATATCTGATTGAAGAGGGAAGCGTCCCCGAGCGCCTGGTTCACTCTTTTCGTCGCGTATCCTTCAGCTTCGGCGATCATCTGTTCCGCCTCACCCCTGGCTCTCGGGATCCTCTTGTTATAGTCCTCCCAAGCCTCGTTTATCATTGTCTCCTTGTCCTGCTTGGCCCTGTTCACCTCATTGAAAGCCGGGCGGACCGGATCGGGAGGATTGACATTCTGAAGCTGGACAGTGACGATCTGTATTCCCGACTCAAAATGGTCAAGTAGCTCCTGGAGTCCGACCTCGACATCCTTCGCGATATCGATCCTTCCAAGAGTCAGGATCTCTGTCACTGCCCTGTCTCCGACGACCCGCCTGACAACAGATTCGGACATCGCTCTCAGGGTCTCGGAAGGGTCCTTGATCTTGAAGAGATAGTTATACGGATCCTTTACCTTGTACTGAACGACCCATTCCACTTCGGCGACATTGAGGTCGCCGGTGAGAATGATCGATTCTTCATAATAACTCTTGCTGCTGTATTGCGTCTTGATACCAGCTTTAATCGTCCTGAAACCGAATTCCTGCTTGAATACTTTCTTGACCTTTACCTTGTCGACACTCTCTATACCAAACGGTATCTTGATGTGAAGACCTGGATCAGTCGATCTTACGTATTTCCCGAAACGCAGGATGACACCGACTTCATCAGCTCCGACAGAGTAGAGCCCTGATACCAGGATGATCAGGACAATGACTCCGCCGATGATATTCTTCATACCACCGCCCGACAGGTTATAACTGTTCCCGCCGACCATCACTTTCATATCCATCACCTTCCTTTTCCCTTATCACGAATTAAACCCGATGGCGAGTTCATATTAAATACATAATCAATATGGTTTTTATTCAACCTCGCCCTGAAAGCCAAGGTAAATTAAGGAATATCGACCAGTCAACTGAATTCTTGTCAGGTAGGCACCGTACGGTACTGATACCTTGCCCTGCAGGTGCCTTCGCTCGAGACCATGCATGGACCGACCGGGCTGCGCGGAGTGCATCGGCTTCCAAACAACGGGCAATCTTCTGATTCAGCTTCCCCGAGGATCACCTTGTGGCAGATGCACCCTTCAGGAACATCTATCGAATTTTCGTCGTATTGAAGCCTGTGTCTTTGAACGGCGTCGATCGAAGCGTACTCTTTTTTCAATTCAAGTCCCGAACCGGGTATCGTGCCGATCCCCCTCCATCTTGAATCGGCTTTTTGAAAGACTTCATAGATCATCCTGCTCGCCCTGGTATTGCCATCTTCCCTTACGACTCTCCTGTACAGGTTCTCGATCGTATAGGGAGGCCCGGCGGACACCTGGCGCGCGAGTTCGAGTATCCCGTGCAGAATATCGACAGGTTCGAAACCGGATATGACCCCCGGAACGGAATATTCCGTCTCAAGGAATGAGTATCCTTTTCTTCCAAGAACAGTACTGACATGACCCGGGAGGATGAATCCATCTATCCCGCCCTCGGTCCTATCGAGAAGAAAGATCAACGCTTCCGGAACAACGCGAAGCGAAGTTATCATCGAATAGTTACGAGGCAGGCCGGAGAGTATCGACGCGGCTATAGGCGCTATCGTCGTCTCGAACCCGACCGCCATAAAAACCACTTCACGATCGGGATTATCGATCGCGATCTTTACCGGGTCGAGGGGTGAATAGATCACCCTTATATCCGCTCCCTCCGCTTTCATCATCTCGAGAGACCTGTCTCCGGAAGGTACCCTGAACATATCACCGAAAGTGGCGAGTATCACCTTCTCCTTCGAGGCAGCCTGCATGGCAAGATCTATATCCCCCGCGGGGCATACGCAGACGGGGCATCCAGGACCCGCGACAAGCCTGATCCAGCCCGGCAGGAGCGATCTGATTCCTGCTTTTGCCAGGGAATGTTCATGCGTACCGCATACGTGCATCAGGGTAATTCGTTTTCCCGTTGGAAATCTCTTAAGTTCCCTGATCAGGATCGAAGCGATCTCAGGGTCATGAAATGATTCGAATGGAGAGATAATCACGGTTCGAGGCCTTCCGCGTCATTGGTCATTCCCGCTCTGTATACCTTCTTGATCAGTTCAAGCGTCTCTTCAGCCTCTTTGCTGTCGAGTATCTCGATCGCGTATCCCGTATGGATCATTACGTAGTCACCCAAATTAACGCCTTCTACAAGATCGAGCCTTACGTTTTTTCTTATCCCGCCGGCTTCGACTACCGCCGTATCACCGTCTATTTCCTTGACCATCATCGGAATGGCAAGACACATCATTCACCTCTGGTGTTTTTTCTGAAACCCTCTATCCATGCCACCCACTCGTCGAGACCTTTTCCCGAACGGCATGATATCTCCAGTATCTCTATATCGGGATTTATTTCCTTCGCTTCCGATCTGGCTTTGCCGATGTCGAAGTCCACGTAATCGGCCAGATCGACCTTGTTCAACATCAAAAGTCTCGATTCGCTGAACATCAGGGGATATTTTTTCGGTTTGTCATCCCCCTCGGTGATGCTCATAAGCATGACCCTTCCGTCGACGCCAAGATCGAACTCGGCGGGACATACGAGATTCCCGACATTCTCTATCAACAAAATGTCTATCGCGTCGAGATCAAACGAGTGGAGGGCCGAATGGACCATTGACGCGTCGAGATGACAGACGCCGCCTGTCTGTATCTGGAACACATCCACTCCCGTCTCGCGCACCCTTTCGGCATCCCTGGAGGTCTGTAGATCTCCTTCAATGACTCCCACTCTGAATCTTCCGGTGATCATCGGCAGGGATTTTACGAGCAATGTTGTCTTTCCCGCTCCAGGAGCGCTCATGATATTCAGCGAAAAAACATCATGTTCTTTCAGCATCTTTCTGTTTTCTTCAGCTATCTCGCGGTTCTTCCCGCGGAGATCTTCGCCGATATTTATCTGATGCATCATTACCTCTTTTCACTCCCTGGCAGCGCTATTCCCCGCGCTGATCCCGTCACTGTCCTCGACCATTATATAATCTATCTCCATTTCCCGGCCCGAGACGATTGTCATATCCCTGCTTCCGCACAATGAACAGTAAAGAGAGAATTCTTCAGGTGAAATATCTTCCGAACATCCATTGCAGTGTATTTTCAGCGGGATCATCTCGATCTCCAGAACCGCCGAGTCAGCCCGCGTACCCTTTGAGAGTATATCAAACGCGAATCTGAGGGAATCGGAATTCACTCCGGCCATCCGGCCTATTTTAAGATGTATACTTGTTACCTTGCCGTCTCCCTGCTCCTTTGCCGCTTCGGAAACGACATTCAGCAGGTTCTGCATCAGAGAGACCTCATGCATCCTTGTTTTTTCTCCCGCCCAGGTCTATCGAGATCTTCGTGAAAGGTTCCTGATTGATCATTCCGGTTATCTCATCTACGAGACCGGGAATGATGTTTTCCACCTTTTCAAGACATCCTTCATGCAGGGTCAGAAGATCTTCACCCTGTACAGCGAATATAACTACCTCTTCCGGCATTTGAAACCCTAATCGTCTGCCCAGAGCGAGAGCGGTTCCGAGATCGATATCATGGCATGACGCGAGCCGGGGAGTTATCCTTATGTCATCGTGTTTCAGCCTGAAGACTGTTCCCGCTTCTTCGCCATCAAGATTGATCGCGTCTATGATTATAGCGCGGTCCTGATCCTTCATCATCTCCATCAGGTCAAGACCGGCAAGTTCAGCCTCTATTACTTTTACTGAAGGTCCGAGTCTGCCGCGAAGATGCCTCGCGACGTATACGCCCACTCCGTCATCAGTCAGGACTGTATTTCCAAGTCCGATGACTATGGTATTCATATGGAATTCCCCCGGAACCGCGACTCTGTCATCGCGAGATCTTGTTCAGGACTTCTCCGTCAAGCGATCTGATCTCAACGACAAGCGGCATCTGTCCCGGAAGGCTGTGTGTAGCGCAACTGAAACACGGATCATATAACCTGAAAGCCATTTCGACCATGTTCAACAACCCGTCAGTGACTTCGCCACCGGGTTTGATCAGTTTTTCAGCCGCTTTTTTCACGGCCATCGATATCGAAGCGTTGTTGTTCGTGGTGCCGACTATCAGGTTGGCTTTTGTTACGAAACCGTTTTCGTCAGTCCAGTAATGATGTGTCAATGTGCCTCTTGGAGCCTCGACTATACCAACTCCTTCCTTCGGAGTCGTCGATGGAATGATCCTCACGTTAGGATCGGTGATCTCTTCATCATTGATCAGTTCGATCATCCGTTCGGCCGCGTACACCATCTCGATAAGCCTTGCCCAGTGATTGACCATCAGTTTGTGACATGGTTTACCACCGAGAGTCTCGAACATCTTTTCATACTGTTCCTGCGCTTTGGGAGTAGCCATCCCGTCAGCGGCGTTGAACCTTGGAAGAGGGTTTGCCTGGTAGAGCGATGTCCCCATACCTTCCACGAAACCGTTCCATCCCCTCTCTTTCAGATAGGGGAATTTCAGGTACGAATAAGGTTCGACATGTTCCGCTATGTGATCGAGATATTCCGCTTCGGAATATTTTACGATCTCTTTCCCTTCAGGATCGACTACCCTGACCTTGCCGTGATAAAAATTGACTTTGTTATTATCATCGACGAGTCCCATATAGTTTGTCACCTGATCAAAGACATCGCCGGTGATAAGATCAAGGTATTCCTTGTTTGCCAATACCGTGTCGGCGAAGATCTTGAGACCGAAAATACTGAAATCAAGCTGCCCTTTTGCCAGTTCCCTGACCTTATCCCTGTTTTCGACCGAGAGAGCCCTGGTGACTCCGCCCGGTATATTCCATACCGGATGCGTCGCTCTCCCGCCGACCATTATCTGGATATCCTGAGACGCCGCTCTCTGCTTGAGTACCTCTCCACCGATCTCAAGCCCGACTTTTTCAATCAACCCAAGAACGTTTCTTGATGCTTTCGGAGCGTCCGGACCGAGTACGAAATCAGGAGCAGCCAGGGCATAGAAATGTGCCGCGTGGCTGTGAATAAAATGCGCCATGTAGTAGAGTTCCCGGAGCTTTTTCGCGACGGAGGGAATGTCGGCCTTGTATACCGCGTCCACAGCCTTGCCAGCAGCCATATGATGAGCCGCCGGGCACACGCCGCATATCCTCGGCATGATCCTAGGTATCTCTTCGACCGGGAGGCCTTCGACGAACTTCTCAAAACCCCTCAGTTCCGGAATCTGGAGATAGGCGTTGGCAACCGAACCATCGTCATTGATAAATATGGAGATCTTGCCATGTCCTTCCAACCTGGTGATTGG
>JAFGCX010000023.1 GCA_016932415.1 Candidatus Krumholzibacteriota bacterium | reverse complement strand
GTTCTGGTGGGCCCCGAGGACTTCAAATCCTTCAGCCGGGTGCTAAAACCATCCGGGGTGGGTTCGATTCCCACACATTCCCGCCAGTTCATGGACCTGCCAATCCACTATTTGCTTTATTGTTGAAAGTAGCTGCCGGCCTGAAAGGGAAAGAGGTCGTGATAAGGGTGTTGGACAGGAGATTTCTATTCCCGGACAGATGGATTGTATATGCCTCTCTTGTTCTGTCGATCTCATTGTCCGGCATTATCATCCCGACGCCGGCAGGTGCTTTCGATCTTTCCCGTCAGGCTGAAATCCTCCAGAGGAGCCTGAAAGATTCGCTTGGTGTGGCCGCTCAGGAGGAAACCAGATCGATGGACCTTCTCAAGGAGATGCTCGACCGTGAAACGGGAGAGCCCCGGATAGAAGGAACAAGATGGCACAGGGAAAAAAACGCGAGAGTCGCGATGCTGAGCGCGCTCCTTTTTCCCGGACTCGGGCAGATGTACAATGAAAAACCGGTCAAAGCAGTTCTGGCGATGGGATTCGAGGTTTTCTATCTCAGCAGGATACTCCATAACTACAGGTTGGAAAAGAGAGAGCTGGAACTGCGCGACAGATATCCCAAGTATATCGAATCGGGAGGCGAAAATCCTGTTCTGCTGCTTAATTATCCGTGGCGCGAACATAATGCCTGGGTGGTCGAGTACCGCGAGCGGCAGGTCGACTATATATGGTGGTCCGCGGGGTGTCTACTGGTGATCGTCCTGGACGCATATATCGATTCACACCTTCATGATATGAATTTCCGGATCGAGAGTTCGCCCCTCGGCGACAGCCCCGGCATCTCGCTTGTTATTGATTTTTGACTGGTAATGAAGCATAATAGAAGATCTTTCGGGATTCAGGCCGGATCGGTCGGCAGATGGATTTTCAATATCCTGTAATATAAAGACGAGAACAGATCGCGTTGGAGGAAAGAATGGCAGATGAGAAGACTGGTGTAGCGAAAAAACAGATGACCCTCAAATCGAAGCTCAGGGAATATTCCGAGATAATCATCACTGCCGTCGTCCTCGCTCTGATAGTCAGAGCCCTTGTCATACAGAGTTATCATATTCCATCCGAATCGATGGAGGATACCCTGCTGAAGGGGGATTTCCTCTTCGCGACAAAATTCATCTACGGAGCGAAAGTGCCATTCGTCGATCTTCGTTTTCCCGCTATCAGGGAACCGAGACAGGGAGATATCGTAATATTCAAATTTCCCGGAGATGAGAAGACGGATTATATAAAAAGATGCATAGCTCTCGAAGGACAGGTTGTCGAAGTAAGAGACAAGCAGGTCTATGTCGATGGGAAGTTGCTGGAGGAGGATTATACCAAGCATATCCGCGGCGAAGGACAAAGGCGCGATTATGGACCTCTCAAAGTCCCCACCGGGAGTATCTTTGTGATGGGCGATAACAGGGATAACAGTTATGATTCGCGTTTCTGGGGGCCGCTTGACAAGAGGCTTCTACGCGGAAAAGCCCTTTTTATATATTTTTCAGTTGATTATGACACTCATTGGCTCCGGTTCAGCAGGATCGGCGATCTGATCCGATAGTATCGTCCGGGATCCTGACAATAATCTCTTTTTTTTCCTGTCCGGGCATTTATTTTGCACACCTTGTGATTTCTCGCTCTTGACAACCGGTCTTTGAATATCTACATTTATCCGAAGCTGTAGCAGTCGGATATGGAGAGTGCCAGAGATGAGCTTAAAGAACGATGTAACTGATATAGAGACAATTCTTTTAAAATATGTTACCGATCTCTATATAGAGACCGGAAGGCCTGTAAGTTCGAAGACCCTCAAAAAAAAGTACAGATTGACCTCGAGTACAGCGAATATCCGCAAGGTGCTCCATAATCTCGAAGAAAAGGGATACCTGTTCAAGCCTCATATCTCGGCCGGGAGGATACCGAGCGACAGGGGATACAGAAGGTATGTCGATGATCTGACCGACACGAGGCCGTTAGGCAGGAAGGTGATCGAAGAAGTCAGGAACAGAATAGACAGGGACTGGGATGATCTTCGTGAGATCATGTACAGCACGTCAAGAGTATTGGGAAAGATGACGAACTGTATGGGTCTTATGATGAGCATCCTTCATTCATACGGAGATATCGGAAAACTGAGGATAATCCCCCTTGAGGGAAGGCACGCGCTCGTTATACTGTTTATGAAATCAGGGGAGGAAAGAAAAGTCTTTATAGAATTCCCCGACAGGTACAGGCCTCACATAATCGACCGCGCCGCGCATCTGATCAACGAACGGATCGCCGGTTATCCTCTCGAGGAAGCTCACAGGCGCATGGAGATATTCATGAAGGAGATCGACGGGATCGAACGCGAGATCGCCATGATCGTAGCTTCCGAGGCTGACTATCTGTTCGACAGACCTTTTCAACTGCAGTATCATTTCGACGGATTCGGTAATCTTTCCGGTATAGACGAACTTGATGATCCCAGAACGATGCAGAACCTGCTCAAGGTAATGGGAGCGAGAAGACTGATGCTCAGTTTCATGAAAGACAGAATGGATAACGACGTAATGATAACGATAGGAAGGGAAAATCTTCTGGAGGAACTTGAGGGTTTTTCAGTTATTACAAAGCGTTTTAATACGGCTGATTGCGATGGTGTTTTTGGAGTCCTTGGACCGACGAGAATGAGCTACCGACTGGTGCTGTCCCTGCTGGAGATGATGGGGCAGGAGTTGAGGCTCGATCATCGACGGTCTGGATCATCTGAAGTTCAACTGTAATGAAAGGTTAAAGCATTGTCTGCGGAAAACAGGGAAATCGATGAAAAACGCGTGGAACCGGATCGTACGGCTGAACCGATGATCGATGGCGATGATATCGAGATCATTGGGGATATGGCAAAAAAACTTGCAAAAGAAGAGGATCCCGTGTCAGAAGCGGCCGAAAAAAAGCAGAAACGGACTAAAAAAGTGGGGAGTAAGAGGTTAGCCGAACTCCTCGATAAAAAGAACGAGATGCTGCTGAAGATGGAAAAACAACTTGCGCAGACTGAACAACTTCTTGAAATAAAAGAAAATAAAATATTGCGGCTTGCCGCCGAGTTTGAAAATTACAAGAAGAGGACCAGACGGGAATGGGAATTGCATTTAAAAAAGGCGAATGCAGTGCTTTTGGGCGATATTCTAGGTGTCCTGGACGATTTTGACAGGGCTTTCGCTGCATCTGACGGTGCCGGTGATCATTTTTACAGCGGTATCCGGATGATCCATACGCAACTTATGGATATTTTGAAACGGGCTGGTCTCAGCGAGATAGAGGCGGAAGGAAGACTCTTTGACCCTCAGTATCACGAAGCTATGGGAAACGCGGAAAGTGATCAACTGGAAGAAGGGCATGTCCTTCATGTAGTGCAGAAGGGTTATATGATCAATGATCTGCTCCTCAGGCCGGCCAGGGTAATCGTAGTCAAGGAAACGAGCAAGGATGAACCAGCGGAAAAAGGGCTGGAAAATAATTAAATTCTGCAAGAGGGAAAAAGATCATGGGTAAAGTAATAGGGATCGATCTTGGTACTACCAATTCATGTGTCGCTATCATAGAAGGAAACGAACCTGTCATCATTCCCAACGCTGAGGGAGGAAGGACTACTCCTTCAATCATTGCTCTGGCGAAGAATAATGAAAGACTGGTCGGTGAGCTCGCGAAAAGGCAGGCCATAACCAATTCCGAGAATACCGTCTACAGCATAAAACGGTTCATAGGCGCCCGATATTCAGAGGTCGGCGAAGAGATAAGCAAGGTCACGTACAAGATAAAGGAAGGCAAGAAAGACGAGATCCTTGTTGAGTTGAAGGATAAAAGCTACAGGACGCAGGAGATCTCATCGATGATCCTCAGGTCGATAAAGAAATACGCGGAGGAATATATCGGTGAAGAGATCACGCAGGCTGTTATTACCGTTCCGGCCTATTTTAACGACGCGCAGCGCCAGGCCACGAAAGACGCTGGAAAGATCGCCGGCATAGAAGTCCTGAGAATAGTGAACGAACCGACTGCCGCGGCGATGGCCTACGGCCTCGACGGAGAGAAGGCGGGAAAGGTAGTCGTTTACGATCTCGGTGGCGGTACATTCGATGTATCGATCCTTGAGCTTAGCAGTGGCGTCTACCAGGTAAAATCAACGAGCGGTGACACCAAGCTCGGTGGAGATGATCTTGACAGGGTGATCATGGAATGGATCATCGACAATTTCAAGAAGAGCGAAGGGATTGATATCTCCGATGACAAAATGGCTGTTCAGAGAGTAAGGGAAGCGGCTGAAAAGGCAAAATGCGAATTGAGTACCGTCCACGAGACGAGTATCAACCTTCCGTTCATACATGCCGATAATGACGGACCGAAACATCTCGATCTGGTGATGACGCGCGCCGAAATGGAAAAACTGATCCACCCGTTCATCCAGAAGACGATAGCTCCATGCAGGCAGGCACTTGAGGATGCCGCCCTGAGGGTCGATGATATCGATGAAGTGATACTGGTCGGAGGATCGACAAGGATTCCGGCTGTCAGAAAACTGGTCAGGGATTTCTTTAGAAAAGATCCGTATAAGGGCGTCAATCCCGATGAAGTGGTAGCTATGGGCGCGGCGATCCAGGGAGGAGTGCTTTCGGGAGAGGTCGAAGAGATAATCCTCCTCGACGTGACTCCACTGAGTCTTGGAATCGAGACGCTGGGCGGACTGATGACGACGTTGATAGAACGCAACACGACGCTTCCTTGCAAACAGAGCCAGATATTCTCGACCGCTTCGGACAATCAACCCGCGGTGAGCATACATGTCCTTCAGGGAGAGCGTGAGATGGCGAAGGATAACAGGACGCTGGCAAGGTTCGATCTTGTCGGGATCCCTCCGGCACCGAGAGGAGTCGCGCAGATAGAAGTGACTTTCGATATAGACGCCAACGGGATCGTACATGTCTCCGCGAAGGATCTTGGTACGGGGAAAGAGCAGAAGATCGAAGTCAAGGTATCCAGCGGACTCTCGCAGGACGAGATCGACAATATGGTGAAGTCGGCCGAAGAACATGCTATTTCCGACGCTGAGAAAAAGGATTCTGTCAGAACGATCAATGAAGCGCAGATACTGATCTATTCAACGGAACAGACGTTGAAAGAGCATGGCGACAGGATACCTCAGGATGATAAAGAAAATATCGAACTCTCTCTTGGAGAACTCAGGGAATTACTCAAAGAGAAGGACGCCGATACCGATGAGATCAGAAAATCGTCGCAGAAGCTTTCGGCTGCTGTTTACAAGATAGCCGAACTGATGTATCATTCATCGACCTCGGAAGAATATGTTATGGATGATTGACCATAAATCATTACTTTTCTCTTCTGTCGTATAGAAAGTAGAATTCAGGGGGCATGGAAAAAAGGGATTACTATGAAGTCCTCGGCGTAGGCCGGGATGCTTCGTTAGACGAGATAAAAAAATCATACCGGAAACTGGCTCTTAAATATCATCCTGATAAGAATCCCGGAGACAAGGCTGCCGAAGAAAAGTTCAAGGAAGCTACTGAAGCTTACGAAGTCCTGAGAGACGAAGGACAGAGGGCGAAGTATGATCAATTCGGTCATGCAGGAGTAGGCTCATCCGCGGCCGGAGGACAGGGATTTGGAGGTTTCTCCGGAGGATTCGATCTCAGCGATGCTCTCAGAGCCTTTATGCGTGATTTCGGGGGAGGAGGAGGTTTTGGGGGTTTTGAAGACCTCTTTGGCGGAGGTTCGAGGCAGAGACGAAGCAACGGCAGGACATATCTCAGGGGCAACAATCTTCAGATCAAACTCCGCATGACCCTCAAGGAGATCTCGACAGATACGACGAAGAAGATCAAAGTAAACAAGAAGATATCATGCGCTTCGTGTGGAGGAAGCGGCGCGGAAAAAGATTCGGACAAGACGACTTGTCCCGCCTGTGGGGGCGCGGGGGAGATCAGGCAGGTATCGAGATCCCTTTTCGGGCAATTTGTCAACGTCTCGGTCTGTCCCTCCTGCAACGGGGAAGGCCGTATTATTTCATCGCCATGCAAGAAATGCGGTGGCGATGGCCGCGTAGCGGGAAGTAAAAGTGTCGAAGTCAAGATCCCGGCCGGTGTCTCGACTGGCAATTATATTACCCTGTCCGGGCAGGGAGATGTGGGACCGAGGGGAGGCCCGGCAGGTGATCTTATAATTGTCATCGAGGAAGTAGAAGATGACATCTTCGAAAGACACGGATTTGATATCCTTTGCGATATGCCGGTAAGTTTCACGCAGCTTGTGCTCGGAGACAAGATCGAGATCAGGACTCTCGATGGAAAGGCCGCGCTCAAGATCCCCCGCGGAACGCATTCGCACAAGATATTCAGATTGAAAGACAAGGGGATTCCCAGATTGCATGGCCACGGAAGGGGAGACCAGCTCGTCAGGCTTGTCGCATGGACTCCGCAGAAGCTGAGCAAGGAAGAGATAGAACTTTATAAGACCCTTGAAGAGACGGTTTCCGACAAACCGCCAGGTTGCGGGCGCAAGATATATTCGAAATAGATATTGCCTTTGACCTGGAATTTTGAAATCATCCCATACAGTCATGGTACGGTGAAGAGGCCGTTTTTAAACGGAGGAAAGTGAACTGATGTCAGTTACAAGATATTTCATCATACCCGGTGATACTGCCCGGACGGGGAATATCACCCTGACAGGTTCCGAAGCTCATCATCTATCCAGGGTCATAAGGGCTGCCAAAGGAGACATTGTGCTTCTTCTTGACGGCCAGGGAAGCGTAATAGAGGCTTCAATCTTGTCGATCGAGGATTCCGCGGTACTTCTTGGCATCACTTCGACCAGGAAAGTCGCAAGAGACGGGAATGTTGATATAGCGATATCTCTCATCAAGACGGGCAGGATGGACCTTGCGGTGGAAAAGATGGCTGAGCTCGGAGTGAGAAGGATCATTCCGGTGGTCTGCGAAAGGACTGTGTGGAAAGACAGGGGCGGGGGTGAGGACAGGAAAAGGGAAAGATTGCTGAGAAAAGCTGTTTCTGCCTGCAAACAGTCAGGCCAGCCATATTTCCCAGTGATAGAAAATACCAAGCGTTTAGATGAATTGATCCGGATAATGCCGGATTATTCAGAAATCTTCCTCGCTGACAGCGAAGGGAACGAAAAACCTTCACCCGCTCATAATAGCAGGGAGAAAGGCGTCCTTGGCATAATCGGCCCTGAAGGCGGATTCTCAGACGATGAACGGGCTCTTCTTGTCTCGTCGGGAGCATCGGGCATTTCTCTGGGCTCTTCGAGGTTAAGGACCGAGACGGCGGCGATATGCCTCGCTTATGAACTGCTCGTGTCGAGTAGATGAATTTCAATACAGGTCGAGATTGACATTTTAGCATTGATGCGATTATACTCAGCGGTTGGTATTGAATTGTCCTGGGCAAAAGGGGATCGTATGAGCGCGAATATTATCAGGGAGAAAATAAGAAAAGACCTGACCGAGGCGATGAAGTCGAGGGATAAGGAAAAAATCAGTGCGCTGAGGATGCTTATCAGTTCTTTAAAGAATTCCGAGCTTGAGAAGAGGGAAGAACTCAGCGAAGAAGAGGAGATCGCGGTAATAGGAAGTTACGCGAGGAAATGCAGGGAATCGATCTCCGAATTTGAAAAGGCCGGAAGAGATGAGCTTCTCCCCGTGGCGAGAAAAGAATACGATCTGGTGATGGAATATCTTCCAGCGCAACTCGATGAAGATGAGATACGTTCTGAGATAAAGTCGATGATCGAGGAGACAGGCGCTTCAGGTCCTGGTGACCTTGGAAGAATAATGGGGATGATGATGAAGAAGTTCAAGGGGCGTATAGACGGTAATACAGTCAGGGAGATCGCCATAAATATTCTTAAGTCTGATTGAGGTGCGATTTGGATATCATACGTATAGTAATCGGCATAGTCCTGTTGATATTTTTCATTATAGGATTGAAGCGGGGATTGATAAGACAGGTCCTTGAGGTGCTGGGTCTTATCGCGGCATTTATCGGTTCCTTCTATCTCGCGCATTTTCTTGCCGTTTTCATGGAAAACAGGGTCGATCTTTCATACAGGATAGCACTGATCGTATCGGCTATCGTCATCTTCGTCGGGATAATCATCCTTTTTTATTTTATCGGAATAAGCCTGCAGAAACTGTTTAAGATGACTATCCTCGGATCTTTTGACAGGTTGATGGGAGGAGTCTTTGGCGCGGTCAAAGGAATACTTCTTATAAGCCTCGTGCTGGTCATCATATTGAGTATTCCGGTCGATTGGGATTTTAAGGACCAGATCAGGGAAGATCCGGTTACCGGAGCTATCTATCCTGTTCTTCCCGTCCTGTTTGATCTTGTAGTCTCGCGTTCCGGACTCGAATTCAACAGCGTCGCGCAGATCGAAAAGCTCGACGGGATCGAGAAAGCGATCAGGAATGCTGAAAAATATAAAGACGCGCTGGAAAAAGAGAAAAAGACAGGTAATGATTGACCCGCGCAAAACGGATATCTAACAGACAGTAAAAGATCGGGAGTAATTGACTGTGGAAGATATTTCTTCAGCTTTGGACGAAGAATTTCGTCATTCCGCGTTGAAACTCGAATTCGATTCCATTCTATCGATTATAGCCGCGCACAGCAACTCAGAGAGGACCGATGAAAGACTTTTTTCCGGAGGAATGCTTTTTTCGATTGACCAGATCGAAAAAAGCCAGAAAGAGATCGATGAACTGGTAAGGTTATGGCAAAACGGGGGCAATCTCTCCCTCTCAGGCTGGAAGGACAGCGGGAAGAGTCTGAAGAAGATAAGATCGCCAGGCAGCATTGCCGCTTCGGAGGACCTCGTTGCGATCGCTTCAGCTGAACGAAAAGCTGTAGAGATAGAAAAGTCGATAAGGGCGAAAGCCGGTGATCTGCCATTGATCTCATCGCTGCTCGACAGATTCAGGACTTATCCCCTGATAGTGAATGAAATATCCCGCGCGATCGACGATAACGGAGAGATCCTTGATCAGGCGAGCCGCGAACTTGGCCGGGTAAGAAAACAGATCGGATCGCAAAGATCCAGGTTGAGGAAGGAATTCTCCGATTTCGCCGCGCAACGGGGAAGCGGAAAAGGGTATGAATTCGTTACGGTCAGGGGGGACAGGTACCTCGTTTCAATGCCTCGGGGCGACGCTTCGCAGGTAAAAGGGATAGTGCACCAGACGAGCGGGAGTGGAGCTTCTCTGTACATCGAACCGATAGAATTCGTCGAAAGTAACAATCATCTCGAGTCTCTGATCGAGGAGGAAAAGAGAGAGATCTCTCGGATCCTGTCGAGACTGACATCAGAGGTCTTTGAAGCGAGGGATGACCTCATTGAGAACCAGGAAGCGCTTCTCGATCTCGATGGTATATGTTCAAAGGCTCTTTTTTCGATCGATTACAGATGCGTATCTCCGATCCATAGCACTGACGGAAGGCTGTTTCTAAGAAAGGCGAGACATCCTCTCCTTGAAAAGAAACTTTCGTCTGACGGCGCGGGGAAGATAACCGGACTTGATATTGAATGTCCTCCCGGACTTGATGTCCTTGTTATTTCAGGTCCGAACGCCGGAGGCAAGACGGTCGCGCTGAAGACCGTGGGCCTGATAACTATGCTGGATAGATATGGATTGCCCGTTCCATGCGATAAAGACCCGATACTCCCCGATCACAAACGCATTTTCGTCGATATCGGAGATGATCAGTCGATTGAAAGATCGCTGAGCACATTTTCTTCGAGGATAGCGAGGATGAAAAGTATCCTGGCTCTTGCGGACCGCGAATCTCTCGTCCTTAT
Organism: Candidatus Krumholzibacteriota bacterium; assembly: GCA_016932415.1. Lineage (NCBI taxonomy): Bacteria > Candidatus Krumholzibacteriota > Candidatus Krumholzibacteriota bacterium. Next base: position 8,220 of record JAFGCX010000023.1, on the reverse strand, counting down.
CGATGAGATCGGAGATGGTACTGATCCGGAGGAGGGAGCATCGATAGCCTGCGCCCTTCTGGAAGAACTGTCAGTTCTTTGCGGAAGGACGATCGTCACCACCCACCTGAGCGCCTTGAAGGGGTGGGCTCACGAAAAAGATTCGGCGGAAAATGCTACTCTCGAATTCGATCATGAGAGGCTGCGACCTCTTTTCAGGATGCGAATGGGTATCCCTGGAAGAAGTTGGGGAATCGAGATGGCCGGGAGGATGGGATTGCCATCCAGGATAGTGGAAGACGCGAAAAACAGGCTCGAAGGCAGTTCATTGAGACTCGAGGAACTTCTGGGACACCTGGAGAAAACAGAGCGGCTCCTCATCATGGAAAGAGAAGAGCTTCTGCGCAAGGAAGAGGAGATAACCCTCCTGATATCAAGCTATAGGGATCATATTGATTCCTTCGAGAAGGAACGCGACGAGATGGAACGTTCAGCGAGGAAGGAAGCTCTTGATATCGTCAGCTCGACAAGGGCCGAGATGGAAAAGCTTGTTCGTGAAATAAGGATAACGCAGGCTGAACGGAATGTGATCTTGCGTTCAAAAGATATAATCAGGAAGAGAAGCATCGAATTCGAAAAAAAGGTCAAAAAAGATGAACGAAAAAAAGGTCTCAGGTCCGATCGACTCGAACCTGGTATGGTCGTCATGGTCGAGACCCTTGCCAGAGAGGGTAAAATTCTTGAATGCAGGGACCAGTCAAGGGTAATCGTGGAACTCGAAGGCGGCTTGAGGGTAGAAACCAGGGTAGAAGACCTGTCTGAAGCTGAAAAGAAGGAAGTTCAGCCGGCGAAAAGATCTGTTTCCTGGAGAATCGATCCTTTCGATCCGGTCTCGACCGAACTTATGATCAGAGGAATGGAAAGGGTCGAAGCGCTTGAAGAAGTCGATGCCTTTCTCGACCGGGCGGTGCTTCAGGGTCTTGATACAGTCAGGATCATTCATGGAATAGGCAGGGGAATACTGAAAAAAGCGGTATATGATATGCTGAGGTCAGATCCTCGCGTAAAAGAGGTAGGGCCTGGAGAACCGGCTCTGGGAGGCGACGGCGTCGCCGTAGTAAGGATCAGGTAGTCGACGCCCTTTAACAGCAAGGTGCAAGTTGATCCCCGAAAAAATAATAGATGAGATCAGGGAACAGACCGATATCGTCGAGGTGATAGGTTCCGTTCTCGATATGAAGAGAGCGGGGAGTAATTATAAGGCGTTATGCCCTTTTCATTCGGAGAAGACTCCAAGTTTCATGATCAGCCCCGGGAAACAGATATATCACTGTTTCGGGTGTGGAAAAGGTGGGAACGCATTCAACTTTCTTATGGAGTACGAAGGGGTCAGTTTTGTTGAAGCTGCTAGAAAACTGGCCGCCGGACTCGGAATAGAGGTAGATAAATATATTTCCTCGGGAGAAGACAGGGAAAAACTCGACCCTTATTACCGTGCCATGGAGTTTGCGAGGGATTTTTACAGGGAGGAACTGCTGAGCAGCAGGGAGGCTGCCCAGGCCCGTGAATATCTCGATAAGCGCGGTTTTGACAATGATCTGGCCGAATTTTTCAAACTCGGGTTCGCGCCTCCTTCATGGGACAGGTTCTACAGGGCAGCTTCGGAAAAAGGTATATCAAGGGATCTACTGCTTGAACTCAAACTTGTTATGCGAAGCAGAGGTGGAAGCGGGTATAGAGATTATTTCAGAAATAGAGTAATATTTCCGATCTCTACGATCTCAAACAGGACTGTGGGCCTGGCAGGTAGGGTTCTTGACAACTCGGAACCAAAATACCTCAATTCGACCGAGTCGCCGATATATTCCAAAGGCAGGATCCTCTATGGCCTTAACTATGCGATCGATGATGTCAGAAAGCGTAAATCGCTTGTATTGGTAGAGGGTTATGCTGATTATTTAATGTTATGGAAGAACGGAATCCACAATATTTCTGCAGTTTGTGGCACTTCTTTGACAGAACAGCAGGTAAGGCTCCTTGCACGTTACGCAAAACGTGTATATATTATCAATGATGGAGACAGGGCTGGCAGGATGGCTTCCGTAAGGGCAGCCGACCAGTTGCTTGTGGACGGATTGGATATAAGGATAGTAACACTGCCGGAATCCGAGGATCCCGACAGTTATGTCAGGAAAAACGGGGCAGATGCGCTTACAAAGATGATGCAGTCTGCTCCGGATTATTTTGGCTATATGAAGCTGGAAGCTGAAAAGGGACCACGCGCTTCATACAGGAAGGGCAAGATCGTCAAGCATATTCTTGAGGCGGTTTCAAGGGTAAGGGAACCGGTAGACAGGGATCTGATGCTCCAGGAAGTATCAGACCTTTTCAGTATTCCGGCCGATACATTGAGAAAAGCGGTAAAACAGAGGCCTGGTAAGTTTAGCAGGGAGAATCAATTGCGTCTTCCTGCTTCCACGAAAAGAGAGAAGATCCAGAAAGAATTGTTCAGGATAGGGCTTGAGAGCAAGTCGTATTCAAGAGGTATCCTGGAAAATCTGCTGGAAGACGATTTTGAGGGAGAGCTTTTCAGGAAATATTACAAAGAACTTGACTTGGCGCTGAAAAATAACATTGATATTAAAAGTCATGACTTTACCGGAGCTATCAAGGATCCGGAACTGTCAAGACTGGCAAGTGAGATCGCTTTGCTCGATCTTTCTCCCGGTCCCCTGGATGAGGTTTTTGAGGATACGCTTATCTGGATCAAAAAGGCAGCTCTTCGCGGTGAGATGAACGAGATGAAACAAAGGATTCTTCAACTTCAGGAACCGGAGAAAAGTCTTGATTCAATGGAAAAGACGGAAATAGCGGAAGCATATAGAAAAATAACGAGAGAATATAAGAAACTAGGTCTCAAGGGGGAAAATGAATCGGATGAAGAACAATAAGATCGATGATGTTCTCGGGGAGATCAGAAAACTCAGCGAAGAAAAAGGTTACGTTCTCTACGGGGATATAGCGACCGTCATTGGTGATGATTTCGATCCGGGGCACCTCGATGAACTGTATATACGTCTGAGTGACGAAAATATAGAGTTCTTTGATACCGATGAGAAAGCATTGATGAAAATCGACGCGCAACACCGCAGGGCGGTCCGTGAAGCGAAAAAATCCGAAGATATGATGAGTACTGCTGTCAGGTATGACGATCCTGTAAGGATGTATCTGCGCGAAATGGGAAAGGTGCCTCTTCTTGACAGAGAGGGAGAGGTGAATATCGCCAAGAGGATAGAGTCGGGGAAACACAAGGTATCCTGGTCAGTCTTTAACCTGGAATCCACTACAGATCAGTTGAGGGAATATGTCGAGAAGCTTGATAACGGGGAATTGAGGCTCGAGGATGTGGTAATACTCGAGACCGGAGGCCTGCATCCGCATTTTTCAGGGGCAAAAGAGCAGAAAAAATACTCGAAGATAATGAAGAAAATAATCAAGCTGAGGGATGAGACGAGCATAATCAGAAACACACTGAAAAAACGAATAAGCAAGAAAAAAGCGGATGAACTGACAAAAGAACTCGAGGAAAAGAATAAAAAACTCAAAGTGGAATATGCAAGAGTCAAACTCCATCCGATCCAGATCGAGAAGATAGTAGACAATATCAAGGAAGTCCACAATCAGCTTGGAAAATGCAAAAAAGAGATAGAAGAGTACGAGAAGTTCATTGGGATGACGAGCGACGAAGTAAGGGAATCTATCGAGATACTTAAAAGCAGGAGTAAGAAGAAGCAGGAACTCAAGAAGAAGATCAAGTGGTCTGCTAAAAATCTCAATGATTTTTCCTCAAGGTTGAAGGAACTCGAGAAGACCGTGGAAAAAATCGAAAACACTTACTGCATCAACTATAGTTCGTTATCGAAGATCATCAAGGATATAACGCACGGGGAGAGAAAGGCCGAGAGAGCCAAGCAGGAGATGATAGAGGCTAACGTCCGGCTGGTGATCTCGATTGCCAAGAGATACACAAACAGGGGATTGGAATTCCTTGACCTGATACAGGAAGGCAACAGCGGTCTAATGAGGGCGGTCGATAAATTCGATTACCGCAAGGGTTACAAATTCAGTACGTACGCGACATGGTGGATCAGGCAGGCTATAACGCGAGCTATCGCCGACCAGGCGAGGACGATCAGAGTGCCGGTGCATATGATTGAGGCGATCAACAAGGTATCCCGGACGCAGAGGAAGCTTATTCAGGAACTTGGCCGCGAACCGACGCCCGAAGAAGTGGCAAGCCACCTTGATTATCCTGTTGGAAAGGTCAAGAGCGTGATGAAAGCGAGCATGGAGCCTATATCGCTCGACCGACCGATCGGCGAGGATGATGACAGCAACCTGAGCGATTTTATCGAGGATACCGGAGCTTCATCACCGGATCAGACGGCAGCTCATTCAATGCTCAAGGACCAGGTCTCACGCGTTCTGGCTACTCTGACTGCTCGTGAGGAAAAGGTGGTAAGGTTGAGGTTCGGGCTGGGAGACGGGACCCCCCGGACGCTTGAGGAAGTCGGAACGATCTTCAAGGTGACAAGGGAGAGGGTAAGGCAGATCGAAGCAAAAGCCCTTCGTAAGTTGATGCATCCGAGCAGAAGCAGAAAACTGAAGGGGTATATAGATATTTAAAAAAAATGTTTGAACTGTCTTTCAAACGATGTTAAGTTACACTCCGGCCGTTTTTAGAATGGTATGATCAGGGCCCATAGCTCAGCGGTAGAGCTCCCGGCTCATAACCGGTCGGTCACAGGTTCAAATCCTGTTGGGCCCACCAGATATACAAAGACCTGCCGGATATTGTCCGGCGGGTCTTTTTTATTATGAAGCAGGTATGAAAGAAAGGTGCGCTCGCAAGGAGAAGGGTCGAGTACCCGGACAGACGGTTATTCTGATCCAGGTCGTCTTGAAGTGAAAAATGCGCGATCGGGCCTGAAGATTGCCTGTATTATCACGTTGTTCCCGGTTATTACCGGAATGGTATCAATACTGCAGGAGGCGAAAACGCAACTTTTTGTCATACTGGAAGTTATATCGGGAAGGATCGTTTTGGATTATCTATCGTTATAAAAAACAATGACTTACTTTGCAACAACGGGAGTAATTATGCAATTGCGAAGATCGGTATTGATGGCCCTGATGATCATTCTCTTTATATATTTCGAAATACATTCCTGTTCAAGGGATACAGCTCTTTCTCCCCAGCCGCCTGTGGAGATACCAAGTATTCTGCTGAACGCGAATGACATATTTTTTATTGATCAAGACCATGGATGGGTCTGCGGCCAGAACGGGACAATGATAAGGACGGTGGATGGAGGAGGAAATTGGCAGGGTGTCCGGATTGATGATACTGATATAACTTCTATCTCATTCATCGATCTTCAAACGGGATGGGTCGTCGGCAAGGGAGGCAGGATCTACAAGAGCGATGATGGCGGTGCTACGTGGAATCGAAGGCTTTTCCCTTGTAATCCGGATGATGAGGACCTGTTCCAGATCGTCTTTCGCAATGAGCAGGACGGTTTTATACAGGGATATCATGGCGTTTTCGTATCTAATACGGGAGGGGACGACTGGGAAAACCACTGGCTGCCTGTCGTGCCGTCAAGGGGCGCCTGGAACATGTGTATGATCGACGATATGGAGGGCTACCTTCTTGGAAGCCGCTGGAGCGATTCTGATCCCGAATTGCTCTACCGGACGGGTGACGGAGGTATAACCTGGGCCGCTGTACAAGGTTCTGAAGTATCGGTCCTGAAATCGATAATGGAAATAGAATTCATCGATGATGATATCGGGTTTGCCGGGGGTGGTACGGTGATGAAGACACTCGATGGCGGAGGGACATGGGAAATACAGCTTGATGAAGCTACCGTCAGGGAGTTCAATTTCCTTGATTACGACTACGGGTTTGCCGTTGGAGGAAGAGCGATCCTAAAGACGACCAACGGTGGATCGTCATGGATAGATATCACACCTGCCGACGACAGGATAGTAGATCTTAGAGGAGTATATTTTCTCGACAGGCAGACAGGTTGGGTCGTCGGAAGAGGGCACGAAGAGATCATTAATGACAGTTATTACAAATTCTCGATCGTTCTTAAGACTGTTGACGGGGGGGAATCATGGGCCTTGACCGAATTCGGATATAACATTGATCTTCTCGGTCAGGAAATGGATACAGTGGAAGGCGAGGAATGATCAAAGGCAGGGGGACCGGTTAAAAAACGCTTGACTCATTGCCGCGGTCTGTAATAGCATCTTCTCTTACTTTGCTTCTTAGCGGATTAAAAGAACGGATGCCAGTTACTGTGAAACGGAGACCTGTAACAGACAATGATTTTAACAGGAAATCTTCTCTAAATGAGGATTTATGATTAATGCTTCCCTAAGGGAAGCATTTTTCGTTTTAAAGGAAGGTGCCAGTCTATGGTGACAGCGGAAGAGGATATTCAGCTGCTTATCAAGATCATTAAACATGATTTGGAGATCCAGAAAAAGGAAAGGTTCCTTGCCAGTACGCCTGGCAAGATAGCCGAAATAGAAAAAAGCATCAGAGGTATGGATGAAAACCTGCAAAAAGAACTTGAGACGGTCGCGGCGCTCGAATCGGAGAAAAAGGATCTGGAGTCGAAAGTAAAACTCCAGAATAGCGATATCACAAAGAAGAAACTGGACCGTGAGAATCTCAAGACTAATAAAGAATACAAGGCGATGGGGAAAGAGATCGATTACCTGATAAATATGGTCGATAAGGAAGAGGAAAGGATCCTTATCGTTTTTGACAGGATAGTGGAAGAAAAAAAGGAATTGGAAAAGATCCAGGCAAAGATAATGGCTGAAAAGGATACCCTTATCGCGGAGAAGACCCGGTTGGAAGATGAGATGGGCAGAGAGAATAATTCCCTTGCCGGCGTGAGAGAGGAAAAACTCAGGATATTACCGCTTCTTTCAGAGAAGATAAGAAACCTTTATAACAGGATACTGAACGCGAAAGGTGATTCGGGGGTAGCTAATCTGGCCGGTGATATCTGTCAGGGGTGCTATTCCAGGATGCCTCCGCAGAAAGCCCATGAGATCAGGAGAAACGATTCAATTATAACCTGTGAATACTGCGGAAGAATCCTCGTCTATTACGAAACAGAATAGATACGCTATTCATGATCGGTCAGGAATGGAGAAGATAAGGAAACTGTTGAGCCTGATTTCTTCGGGGAAGTCTATCGAGTCATCCTCCGCGGAAGCAGGGTATTCGTCGATAGAAGAAGCCAGGACTGCGATAAAGGACCTGGCGGATCTTCTTCCCGGACGCTTTTCCCATGCTGAAAATCAGTCGGGAACCGGAACCGATCGTGCCTCAGGCGGATCGAGAACGATCATCATAAATACAGATGGTGCGTCGAGGGGAAATCCAGGGCCGGCTTCAGCGGCAGCAGTCGCCTATTCACTTTCGGGAGAACTTATCGGATCATCATCGGAATTCATCGGGAAAGCGACAAACAATGAAGCCGAGTACAGGGCCCTGATCCTGGGAATCGATCTCGCGTCGGACCTTGAAGCGGATACAATCATATTCCGCCTTGATTCAGAACTGGTCGTAAGACAGATAATGGGAGAATACAAGATCAAGAAACCTCACCTCGCCGAGCTTGCCGAAACAGTAAGAAGAAAAACACAACCGTTTGCTGATATCTCCTATGAGAATGTGCCAAGATCGAAAAATCTCGAAGCTGACAGACTGGCCAATGAAGTGCTTGATCGCCTGAAAAAAGATGGAGTGATCAGCTAGATACGTTTGCCTGATCGGACCGGACCCCCAATCGAAAAATCAAATCCCGCATCTTTTGACCTGGAAGCATCGCTGTGCTATATTCCGGAAGCAGAGGATTCTATTGAGATGACGGTAAAGCAGGCCAGGTGATCGCGGGTATGGTTTCATATCCGAGGAAAGTCCGGGCTCCACAGGGCAGGGTGCTGGGTAACACCCAGTGGGGGCGACCCCAAGGAAAGTGCCACAGAAAGCAAACCGCCCCCGGTTTTCCGGAGGTAAGGGTGAAAAGGTGAGGTAAGAGCTCACCAGTATCCCTGGCGACAGGGATAGCTTGGTAAACCCCACCCGGTGAAAGACCAAATAGAAGAGGAGAAACGGCCCGTTTCGCTTGACTCTCGGGTAGGTCGATAGAG